>DASQRW010000001.1:0-12642 GCA_035642715.1 Nitrososphaeraceae archaeon
AATATCTGCACCTGCTGATCAAGTTTGGAACATTGTTTCAGATGTCGACGATGAGACAAAATATTGGCCTACATATAAAACTATCAAAAATATCAACAAGACAGATAACATAATTGAAAGAGAGGTCATAGTAAAAGCGGGCCCCAAGGATGCTAAAACTCATCAATTTGTGACTGTGAATCCAGAACAAATGTTAATACAAACAAATATCACGGAAGGACCTGTGACAGGAAGTAGAGTACTCTCACTGAGCCGTTCATCTGACATCAATGCCACAAAAATTGATGTGTTGTGGAATGTGGATATGTCAGGAATTCCTGCCCTTGCAAGGGGTTTTGCAAAAGATAATTTTATGAAAACAACAGAAGAGGCACTTAACAGAATCGCACAAACAGTAGAATAATAGGATCAATCTCTGTCGCTTTTGCTTTTTTTGCAGTCAATTATCCTGAAACTTATGTTGGCATATCGATAGGAAGAGGGATCAAGCCTCAGATATATCTGTTAATTGTTTAGTTTAATAGCATATACCGATCAGATGGAGTGACCATATATCGGAATACTAAAAAATTTCATTATGCTTTTTGACTTTACCATGGTCCCATGTCGCATAGAATTTTGGTGTTATCTCTATTATGATAGCGTCTCCATTTCTAATACTATTTGTAATAGTATGCGACATATGATGTTCAATACTCCCAAGATATTTGACTAGTATCTTTTCACTTATGGGCAGATTATAATTAACATCCTCAGAAATTCTTACTGTTCCTTTGCCACGAACTCCTTTGTATGGAATATTGTCATCGTCTATACAATAGTAGATGATGTTATTTCTTCTAAGGTTTTGGGTTTTCCTAGAGGCTTTTCCACTTTCTATGTAAATTTTGTCATTGTTATTGTCAAAATAATACCATGTAGGATGTAGGTTTGGTTCTCCTTTTTCATCTAAGGTCGAGATGTGAACATTCTTTTTACTATTAACCAAGAAATTCCTAGCTTCATCTTCCGTCATAGGACCACCAAATTCGGGTTCACTTGCATTAAGGATTTTCATAGCATGCTATCCCATTAATTGAAATATAAAGAGATAATATCAGTCCTAATAGAACACTGCAATAGATACCTGAAGATATGATAACTTTTTGTAACCCTATTTCTTGTTCGCTTGTTCGAACGTAATTGTACCTGTTTGTTGCAGCAAATTTAGTTGATCTACTACATCCCAATGTTCTACAATTTTTTCATTCTCTATTCTATAGAGATCTGCAGATCTTATGTTTACTGGTTTGTTTGTTGGGGATCTTCCTTGAAATTCTCCTTTATGTGTTGTAATAAAATTAAGGAATACTACTACAAGGTTGTCTTCTGCAACTATGTGTTCTATGTTTACATGGATGTCAGGAAACGCTGTAAAGAACGGAGTTAATGATTCTTTGAATTGTTTGAATTCTTTATTTCCCTGTCCTGCTAAATATTTTTCAGTGGCTGATATGTCGTGATTATTGAAAACTTCTTCTACAAATGATTTAACAAGAGCCTTTTTTGTTGATAAAGATATATGGAATACATAAGTCTGCAGATAATTTATCTCTTGTATTACTCAAGGTATACATTTGGGACAATAATGTGCTTTCTAATAGGAACATGTATATATGATTGAGGAGGCGATTTGTAGGAGCATTTCCAATAGACTATCTAGGGGTATCATCGATCATAAGATCTTCTTTTTACTTATATCGCCTAGATTAATGGTATATAAGACGAATTTAGGTCAAATTTGTGGACGAAAATAATATATACTAAATATAAAAACAATAATATCCTTATAATTATCAGATAGACAATGAGCAAGGCTGCTACTGCTGCTGAGGAATATGTAGAGGTTGCCAAAACAAATGAAATTCCCAACAGACAAATGAAACATGTACAAGTAAAAGGAAAAGAAATACTAATTGCCAATATAGACGGAAAACTCTATGCATTAAATGATAGATGTGGTCATATGAATGCGTTACTTTCAATGGGTAATCTAGCAAATGATAATACCGTTACATGTCCTTTCCATGGAGCAAGATTTGATATTATTACTGGTAAGAAGGTCAAAGAACCTATACTGACACCTTCACAAGAAATGGAGCCACTACCAAAGACATGGCAAAAGTATATGGAATATGCAGGACAATTAATGGCTCATATTAAGACATATGATCAAGAAATCTATGAAATTAAAATTGAAGGAGATAGCATAAAGATAAAGATTTAGTCAGTGTATTTTAGCTTAGTAAATATTTGTTTTTATATTAAATATATATCCAAAAAAGTATACAATTAGATTCTTAATAAGCTAAGAAATATTAGAATATGATAAATACTATAATAAAATATTAAATTATAATACAAAAATATGTAAATTCTACGGGTTTAGTGGTATGCAATACAGTAGTGTATGTAATCCACTCTTAGTTTGTGGACCGTTAATACAAGAGTATATCTTTCCCATGCGCACAGGATGTATTCTTACTTCTTTAACATTTTGTTTATTTCTTTTATTAGGTCTTCATTACCTATTGGCTTTTGAATAAACAGATTTCTATCCAATGCAGAGTACTCTTTCTTTCTGAATTCCTCATAATATAATTCACTTGCTGTAAGAAAACAGACTTTAGCGTTGTTGTCTTTCTTTTTTATTTCGTGATATAATTCAAAACCATCCATCTTCGGCATTTTTATATCAATGATAATCAAATCATACGAACCTGGCTTGAATTTTGATAATGCTTCTTGGGGGTCATTAAATGAATCGACTTTGTATCCATGATACTCCAAAGCCAAGGTAGAAACCTGAGTGAGATCAGGTTCATCGTCTACAACTAAAATTCTATTATTATCCATAGGTTAATTATCTCCATTGGCTGTGTTTATGTCGCTGGCAGCAGGCAAACTAAATGTAATAGTAGCGCCACCACTCTTATCTTCGCTGACATCATTGTTTTCGGCCCATATCCTTCCACCATGAGCTTTAATAATACTTTTGCAAATAAACAACCCTAAACCAGTGCCTTGATACGACTTTGAAGCAAATTTAGAAAATAGCCTTGGAAAAATTTCACTATTTATCCCACTACCTGTATCGGTAACACTTACAATGACTTCTTTTCTCCCACCACCATTCTCCTCCTCGTTGTTATCATCATTCTTCTTTTCAAATAAATTAATAGATATTTTCCCTCGATCTGTAAACTTGATCGCATTACTTAACAGATTGGAGAGAACCTGAATTATACGATCTTTATCTGCTTCTACAAAAATAGGATTATTGTCATTATTATTGACTAATTCGATATTGCTATTTTTTGTCCTGTCTTTGTGCTCTTCTATGAGAGATGATATTACGTCACAGATATTAAATCGCTCCTTGTTTAGTTTTAGTGTCTGACTTTCAATTCTTGTGACATCTAATATGTTAGCAACGAGTGTCTGGAGTCTTTTGGCATTTCTTTGTATTATTCCTATCAATTCATCTTTTCTTTCTGGATAATACTGCAACAACCCACTAGTTCCAAGAATGGCTTGAGTAGGTGTTTTCATCTCATGACTTGCTATATTGATAAATTCTCTTTGCATCTTATCATGAATCTGTAGTCGTTCATTTGCTTCCCTTAACTCTTCATACAATTTTGCTTGCTTCCACAAACCTTCAAAGATTGAAAGATATGATATAACTGTTGGTTCACTAGTAGAATAAGTAGACAATCCTATTGCTTCAATAAAGGTTTCTTTGGAATCATCTGTCTTTTCCATTACCAAAGATTCTCTTTTGTCAACAACTAGTATGGTAACTGTAGTCATCGCAGTTTCTTTAAACTGAATATTGCTACGTTGTACTTCAAAACCTTTCTTCTGGTTTTCTTGTTGCTCTCTTCTCACTGCTACAGATGCTATATTTTGCAGTATCTTTTCAACATCGTCGTTACTTGGAGTTATGATTCTAACATTTACATTATATTCTGCCGCCGATTTCTTTAAAAGTTCTATTGCACCTATGCGCTCTTCACGAAGAAAGGCATTGATTGTAGGCAGCATCAGTAGTATTTCACTTTTGGCTGATTTTATCATGTTTATGAATAATTCAAGTATTTTTTTTGGATTTTGGATTACCTGGATTATCTCTGTCTCTCCTAAGTCAATACCTTCTTCAATTTCTCTTATCTTTTGTTCTGCAGGTTTTGCTTTACTCCATAAAGTTTCAAACACATACTGCTGCTGATCAAGAATCGATCTAACATTGCTATATATTACTTGTTGTAATAGAGCCGCTTCTTGCATTGTAGCTGAAGCCGTGTATCCTTTTTCACTTATTGCAAAATTTCCCTTAATTCCATCAAGGTGACGAAGTTCTGATATTTGCATTAATTCTTTACAATACTTAATATTGTCTTTTGTGATGTCTGTTACGAATCTTGACTTGACATTCCTTTTTTTAAGTTCATAAAGTCCTTTCTTAAACACTTCTACACCCATTGCTACAGATGGCCAAGTATAGTCTGCACAGATATTCATATGATCCTCTGCACTATACAAGAATCTGATTATTACCTCAGTAGTTTTCTCAAATCCATGCAGTACCTGAGTCTTCTCAGAATCGCTAGTAGGAGTATTGGTGGCTGGCAATAATATATATGATATCAACAATTCATAATATAAAAGGTGTTTTCCCCATGTTAGACGATTACTTCTTTCAGTTCAGGCTGGACTTTTGTCAATTTATCAATGAGGAGTTGTATATAACATGATAAGCAATTATCTAAATGTATAATGCACAGTGAGGAAAATTATGATAAAAAAACAGACATTCTTAAGATTGCTTAATGGGTATTATTCGAAAGGCATATGAACTAGACCCCCATAATAAGAGTCTGAATTTTACTCTTTAATATTCCCAAAGTCTAACCTTAATTAATTAAGTTTCAACTAATGACTTCAGTGGGATTAGTGTTCCCTGATGCAGAAGGGCTCTTGTTTTTTCATTTTGGCTTTTCACTCACTGACGTTGAATGGATTAGCAGGATCCAAGACAGAATTGACAACCATGCGATGGAATACGGGATAGAATTAACTCTATTTTACAACTCACATTTGTTACAGTTATTATAATGTCTTAAGTTTGGAGAGTATGTGCGGAAAAATATTCCATACAGTGGGGAATAGCGTGCGAATTTCCGCATAATGTGTGGAAAAAGTGTGTGAAATTTTCTAATAACACCACTACTTATTGCGTGGAAAAACGTGTGGTAAGACCCGTTGATATGATTTAGTAGATGTCATAGAATGAAATTGGAATATATTATATAAGCGAATATTCGGTATTATTTGCCGCAGAGTATATTATCGTAACTCTCTTGCTAAAAATTTTAATGGGTTCAGTGGATGTGAGACAGATTTGATTCAATTTTGTCGTCACCCAGAATAAACTCTTAAAGCAAATGATTACCATACAGCTACCAAACGCAATGGCTAACAGTAATCAGACATTTAGTTGCGAAACATGCAACTCAACATTCAATTCACGTGATGAATTAAAACAGCATAGTATTAAAGAACATGAATATACTACTACTACTAATGTCGGTAGTACTGGATTGACTTTTAGATGCGAAACATGTAATGCGGTATTTAATTCACATGAAGAGCTAAGGCAGCATAGTATTAAAGAACACGAAGATAAAAGATAACTAGTATCACATTGCTATTATCTAGAGAGAGAAGAGTAAAATAATCAAACAGGCTCTTCAGAACCAATTATGAGAATAAGTAATAATTGAGCTATAACTGGGTCGATATTGAAGCTTGTTGCCAATGATAAGTATTTATGAAATTAAACAACAAGCAGACAAGATTGGGAATAAAAATACTCATCCTTTTTTTTGTTTAATTTTTTGAATATTGCTTTTACTCTGTGGTAGATATTTTGATAACATCGATGAAAGTCTCTCTTGTTACTAGAAGAAATTACAATATCGATACTATCGAGTCTCTTTAATAAGTTATCGATTAATCTTTCAGAAAACGTCTAAAAACCAAAAATAATTGGCGATGCTATACTGGAACATAAACATAATAATCAGGAATCCAAAAAGTCGTTATTATGAAAAATTATTCTTCAGAAAATACCGCCTTATTGATTGTTGATCCATTCAATGATTTTTTATCAGAGAATGGTAAACTATGGTCTCTTACGAAAGAAACAGTCAAAGGCGTTAACCTGATCGAAAACCTGAAAAATATATTATATGCAGGAAGATCCTCAGGAATAAAAGTTGTATACGTTCCGCATCATCTTACCGAAAAAGGGGACTTTGCAGACTGGAAATTCCTGGCTCCTACACATAAGGGGTCTTTAGATAATTCCCTGTTTGAAAAAGGAAGTTGGGGTGGAGAATTCCATCCTGAACTCTTGCCTCAAAGCGGCGATCTTGTTGCCCAAAACCATTGGACGGCCAGTGGCTTTGCAAATACAAACCTTGATTTTTTGTTGAAGCAGCACAATATAGATCATGTGGTTATCGCAGGTATGAAGGCGAATACATGCATTGATACAACATCAAGGTATGCGGTCGAATTAGGCTATCATACCACCCTTATCAAAGATGCTATTGCTGCATTCAACTGGGAAGAAATAAAAGCAACTGTGGAAGTTAATTTCCCCAATTACGGTCATACATTATTATCTACGGAAGAATTTATTGACGCTTTAAAATAAAAGGGTAGAGTTTACAGTCCGAAAGCAAGAAACTCAACAAGCAATTACCATTTACCTATTTGTATAAACATTATATATATCCTGCAAGTATTTGTTCTGACATAACTCCATTATATGGACTAATACCAAGACCCGGAAACGCAGATATTTGATTTTCGTCTAATAGATCATAAACTAGCTGTCCAGGGGAGGAACATATACCTTGGAATCTGCCTTACTAAATATCTTAAGTATCAACTTTGTAGAATACATATATATGTATTTTCAAGTGAAGGGAGCATTAATTGGTAAAACAAAGAAAAGAAATTGCTGAATACCGAAATGTTCGATTGTCTATGATAGATATGAAAACTTGACAAATATCTTATTGAACTCATACAGAAGAAAGGTGATAGGCATATTTCTCTTGATGAAGCAATAAAATCATTAACTGATTCACACTATTCAACTAAAGCTAAAAAAAGAAGTGGACTGATTCAGTGAGATGAGAGATATAACGACTAGAAATAAGCATCAAAAATTACTTATTTGTATATATACAAACAAGGACAGAAATGAATTTGCTATTGGATTAAAGGAAGATGAGAATTTTAGAGCAATGACAAAACTAGGGGAATTTTACACAAGATTTGTTGATGCATTTGATGAGTTGGAAGTAGTGGAAGGAAAGGAATTAGATTGGAAACAGAGATTAAAGAATTGGATTACCTCTGCAAAGGAAAATGAAATGATATTTACTGAGGTAGATCTGAGTGGATGGAATGAAGTAGGAGAAAGAAAGAAGAAAAAGAATTGACTCTTCATAGATATTGCAGTATGCTTTTTTTGAAATTATGTTTAATAAGAATTACAATTACTAAATTGGTTGTGATATAACTTTGTGGACGGAGGAATTTAATGATAAAACCATCAATAATAACTTATATTTTTATTCCGTTTTAGTTGAGTTATTTTCTAACTGGTAAAAACAGAATTTTGCGCTTGCCATTTGATTACATGGTTTGTCGTAACAAGTGGGGATATGCATCTTTGCTTCCAAGATCTCTATAAAAAATAATGATGATTAATACTATACTGTTTACAAATAGCTAATAGTTGCTACTTTTTTATTACAGGATCCTATTTACTACCAAGTAACTGTCTCTTCATCATATTATGACATTCTCTATCTGACATAGTCATTTTTGCCTGTGTCATCATTTCACTATATTTACCCACAAGATATCTTCGATCAGGATTATCTAAGATGGCTGCATTAAGTATTACACTTGCAACTTCCTCTGCAGGAATTTGATATTGTTCTTCGACTTGTTTATATTCTTCAAACAGTTTCTGCATCATTTGTGTATATGGTAAATCATCAGGATTATTAGCTCCTTTTTTTGCAGCCATCTTTATATTATTATGAAAATCAGAAATTACTAGAGCTGGTTCTATAAGTATGACTTTAATACCAAATTGATCTAATTCATAACTCAATGATTCAGATAATCCTTCAAGTGCAAACTTGGTGCTACAATAGGCTGCGCTAAAGGGGTATCCTACTATACCTCCTATAGAACTTACATTTATTATTCTTCCACTCTTTTGCCTCCTCATCATAGGCAATACTTGCTGTGTAACTGTTATGACTCCATACAAATTAGTTTCAAACTGTGGTTTTAGCTCTTCTTCAATTGAAATGTCTTCAATAGGTCCTACAAGTCCATAACCAGCATTATTTACAAGTATGTCAATTCTTCGTTTTTCAGATATTATTTCTTGTATTGCATTTTCTGCTGATAAATCATCATCGACATCAAGTTGAATGACCTTTAGTGGTAGTGCTTCTTTATTGGCTATCTCTTTGATATATGTAGCTTTTTTAAGATTACGCATTGTAGCATAAGTATAAAACCCATTTATTGCTAATGCCAAGGCTGTCTCAAAGCCTATCCCACTTGAACTACCTGTTACAACAGCAACACGGGTGATTTCTCCATTTGGTTTAATATTATTATTACTTCTAGGAGTCATAAGGAGTTATAAGATTACAAGGATTTATCAATGCTGCAAATGGTTTACCTTTAAGTATATTAGTTTGTTCTATATTTGTTTGTACTTGGACTAATCTTTGTAAGTCTTTGAAATTGGCTACCTTATTCTACTGCTGTTAATGATATCATTAGCTTTATCTATTATCATAGGGTATAGATCTGCCGTAATGGTTAACGCTATTTTTTCTGAAATAGAAATAGAATACGTGAAGTCACAGCATCTTGCAAGAATAGCCACAGCTGCTATGGCATCATCAAAAGAAGAAGATGGATCTATACAGCCGGATGTTGTACCTGTTGGTTTTGATTTTGACGGTGACTACTTTTATGTAGGCGGAATGAATCTTCTTAAATCTACAAAATACAAAAATGTTCTGAAAAATAACAAAGTTGCGCTTGTGATAGATGACTTGAAAACTGTTGATCCATGGAATCCTCGAGGTATGAAAATATACGGAACTGCTGATATAGTTACTCGTCAAGGTGGATATATGGATAATACAGATCACTCTAATTCTCACTACATAAGAATAACTCCTAAGAAGAAGTGGAGTTGGGGAATTGATGAACCTGTCTTTGTACAAGGGAAGTTTAATGTGAAAAGAGCAGAAAAAAGATAGTTAGAGAAATATTATTACGTCCTTCAATTTTATCTAGAAGAATAATCCAACAGCCCAGTATGACTTATCATCTTCCATTGGTCATTCACTTTCGTATATATCTTACATGCACGTCCATGCCAATGAAAATCTTTTCCGTCTGAGATCCTTTGCCATAATGTGTCTATATCAACTACTGCAAAGGCACCATCACCTTCTTTTGAAACAACTATTTTTACAATTTTACGGTTATTATGAACTAATCTGTGTGAAGCAAAAAGTTCTGCCCATCCTTTCTGCCATCTCTTATAATTGAAACGACCCACCTCAAATATCCAATCAATAGGATCGTGTGATTGTGATGTTCTAGGCCACGGCCAAACCATATCAGGATGAAATATACTCATTAACTTAGCAAGGTCTTGTTGATCCCATGCTCGAGTTTCTCGATCAACAATTTCTTTAATTTCTGCTTCTTCATTCTTTATTATTGTATTCTTCATAATGGCTCAAGTATTAAAATTATACTTAAAGATATTTTAAAAACAGTTTGCAATATTTCAAAAAACTTGGTTTGTTGTTATTTCTCCATGCTTAATTTTTGATCGAGTTGCATAATGATGCTTGTTTGTATGACAACTGTCTGATTTTCTATTAATTGCAACTGGCTTTGTATAAATATAACGAGACAATAAATGTCATAGAAAAAGAACTTCCTTTCAAAATCCAATTACCAATTTCCAACTAGCCTTATACTTGTAGGTGATTTAATTCATCAAATCATATCCTGAGAAGTTGCTCCTAAAGTCTCAGAGATATGTTATTATCTTCCTGTTAAAAGTTTTGGCCTTGAAGAGTTTTTGCATGGACCTAGAGTCACATTAGACAGACTATTAGTCTTAAAATATTTTCATCTCTATCTGAATCCAGAAAAGAGAGACACATTGATAAACTATGCAAAAATATCGGTTCTGAAGTTATAAGAATAGATGAGAAGACACTCGGTGTTCCACAAGAATTCGGATGGCTTGCCCAACTTCTGTGAGGGGAGAGACAGCAGCTGGCATTAGAATTATCTAGAGAGCTAAAAAACTAATCCTTATACTGTTAGAGGAGATCAAAGTCCTTATTCTTCTGAGGCTAGAAAGTTTTTTAGTTTCTGTAGTTTATTTGACTTTTATAAAAGCAGAGGAGAGAGTATATATATGCATAACATCTGTTGTTTTTAACAGTATTTTTATTTATTAATAACTCTCTAGATTTCTTTATACAAGCAACTTGAGCAGGATAATAGCACTCAAGCTGTATTAAAGGAGACAAAAGCATTTGATATAACATTTAAAGAAAGATAAATGCATGATATGTTTTTAAAACTAGCCAAAAAATACATATATGTTGCGCTAGATCCCCGTAATAACTCGATCAATATATCTTCAATCTTCATATTATCATTATAAAATCATGAATGGAGTGAAAAGAATTAATATTGATACTGGAACAAAATGGGAAACAATCGTAGGCTACTCACGTGCTGTTAGAATAGGAGCACATGTGTATGTCTCTGGAACAACTGCTACTGATGGAGAAGGAAACATCATAGGTCATTGCAATCCTTATCTACAAACAGTTAAGGCAATAAGGAATATAGAAACAGCATTACAAAGAGCCGGTGCTGCTCTGCATGATGTTGTTCGTACCAGAATATACATCACAAATATTGACTATTGGCAAGAAGTAGGAAAGGCACATGCAGAGTTCTTTCAGAAAATTCGTCCTGCAAGTACCATGGTACAGGTGAGCCATCTTATCAGCGAAGAAGTCCTTGTAGAGATCGAAGCTGATGCTTTCATCATTGACTTAGAATAGAAATTCATTTTTCTCCTGACCAACTTCTTCAATTTTAACCTGTTAATTAATATATATATATATATATATATATATATATATTCATTATTTATTACAAATTTAATTTATAAACCTGTTGCATAGTGTTATCATATAAAGATACTCATGCCGCAATTTGCAATTATTGATGCTCCTTCCATCTTAGGATTGCGACCAACGGGGGTTCAATACCTTCCAGAAGCACTAAAAGCAGCAGGTTTAATGAACAAACTAAAGGCTGAATATAAAGGCAGGGTTTTATCATTACCTTATAATCCACAACGAGATAAATCTACCACATTACTTAATCCTCATACAATCAGAGCATTTTCACTACAACTTGCAGAGAAAGTAATCTCTGTACTACATAAGAAACAATTTCCTATTGTTCTTGGAGGTGATTGTAGTATTCTGATTGGTAATCTTTTGGCTTTAAAGCAGATGGTTGGTAGTGATAGTAGTAGATATGGATTATTCTTCATCGATGGTCATGCCGATTTTTATCAACCTGAAGCCTCTTTGACCGGAGAGGTAGCTGATATGGATCTTGCAATTGTGTCTGGTAGAGGTCCAGATATTCTGACTGATATAGAAGGATTAAAACCACTTGTTCTAGACCAAGACATCGTTGTGTTCGGCTACCGTGACGGCGACCAAGCAGCAAGCTATGGGAGCCAAGACGTCTATGAGACCAACATGCATCTCTTTGACCTCGAGAAAGTGCATACATTAGGGATCACACATGCAGCTTCTCTTGCCATTGAAAAGCTGATGAACAATGATCTCGCTGGATTTTGGATTCACCTTGATGTAGACGTTTTGGACGATGAGATCATGCCAGCAGTAGATTATCGTTTAGATGGCGGATTAAGTTTCTCTGATCTGAGTGAACTCTTGAAAATCATACTTGGATCTAAATGTGCTGTAGGAATGGATATTACCATCTTGAATCCTCTTCTAGATGTTGATGGTTCTATCACACACAGATTTGTCTCAAGTATCGTTGCCGGTCTGTCCTAAAGGGGTTCTCTAGATGATCAAAATTATGGGATTTGATTTACAGATATATGCCTACATATCAAGAAGGTAGAGAATATAGTTAGCGGGTTCGGTGGGATATGGGACAGAATTGACTCAAATTTACCACCCGACTTAATATACCATTCTCACAATGAATAATACACCTAACCCTTGCTCGTCTTGCTCTGGATTATTTTTGCATATGGTGAGCCTACATATGTGTAGTCTTAGAATCACTGGATTTTTCAAATTGGTTACCTCTCCAGTCATAGTAAGTGATATTGTCCCAACACCTACTAATACAACATTATTTCTTTTTATCTAGCATAGAATACTAATT
>DASQRW010000002.1:0-27958 GCA_035642715.1 Nitrososphaeraceae archaeon
AGTTACGTACATTCTTAAGCTGAGGTGTGTGGATTATCATAGTATCCCCTGGGACCCAAATTCATGTCAAATTTGTTTCACAAACCTCTTAAACCCGGCTAGGTAGCGCAAGTTAGACCTTAGACCACAAATCCTGGCTAATATGATATAATCAATACATGAGTTTTAACAATACATTAGAGCCCGCTCCGTATGAAAATATGTAAAGCACCGCAGGTATACATATATAATCGGAATCCCGGAGGTTTAAATTATGCTCAAAATCATTGGATTGGAAAGCTATAGCAATACACACATATAATAAAGACAATCAAAACCTAAAAGGAGAAATTACTTCATTAGCAAAGAAGAGAGAGAGATATATCTCTGTTGATCTTATATTATTGAGAACTCTCTTAATTCATATATGAATCTTCCATGGAATGACAGACGCACAAGACAATTCGTAACAAATGTTGGACTTATTACAAGCAATGGTCCTTTAGGCATAAATGTAATGGCAGCAGAATGGACTCATCATGTTTCTTATTCTCCTAGCCTTATTGCTGTAAACGTACGCCAAGACGATGCTACAGCTGAAAACATCAAGGAGTCCAAGGAATTTAGTGTTAATTTAGCTGCTGAAGACCAAAATATTATTTGCAGTATAACAGGACAATATACTGGTAAGAGAGTAGATAAAATAGCTCCTTAAAAAGATGGGCATTGTCTTCTATGAAGCAAAGAAAATAAAAGTACCGATGATAACAGGTGCGGCTATGAATGCTGAATGCAAGCTAATAAAACAAGAAGAACAATTAGGAGATCATATAATGTTTGTAGGAGAGGTTTTTGAAATTTCAGCAGACGAGAGGATCAAGCCTTTAATTTATCACAACGGCAAGTACTGGAAGTTAGGTGATGTCATCGCTAAACCAGCTCCCGAAACTTTAGATAAAATTAATGAGCTTGTTAATATTCACAGAAAGTTCTAAGTGAAGATCAGTTGGTTAATGATATGTTAGTTTCTTTTGCAATATACTTGATATAGCAATTAGTCAATGCACAAAAGAATGTAATTGATTATTTTCAGTATAATAATTATAATATTATTCGGAATTTTTATTCATAGATGTTAATAAGTAAAGTGATGAATTAACAGTGTGTATATATACACATGCTAAAGGGGTTTTCAACAAGAATAATAGCATCAGTTTGTCCAGTATTGTTTCTTTTCACATTACTAATACCGCTTAGTGAGTCATGGGGTTATAACGTAATAACAGCAGGTTGTTCTAGTTCTAGTAGCAGTGGTATCCTTAGAACTGGTACTAGCATTCTTAGAACGGAGGGTACTAATGGGCCAGATATTATGCTTGGATGTAATACGCCGGATATAATGTATGGTAAATCTGCTAGTGATGTACTTCAGGGTCGTTCAGGCAATGATAGGCTATACGGTGATAGTGGAGATGATAATCTACTAGGTGGTGAAGGAGGAGATGAACTCCATGCTGGAAGAGGAGATGATGTTATTTTCGCAGGATTTGAGGATGACTTTCTAGTAGCTGGAGAAGGTAATGATGAACTGTATGCAGAAGATGGGAATGATCTACTTGAGGGTGGAGATGGTGCAGATTATTTTGACTGTGGAGATGGTCTTGATGTGATAATAGATTTTGAGCCAAGTAAAGGTGATACTCATACAAACAACTGCGAAGATATAAGAGAGCGTTTGTAAGGAAGAATTACTTTATATCATGAAAACAAACGTGTAAGTTATATGAAAAGAAATGTGTTCCCCACTATAGGTTGCTACTACTAAGAACTGCTGTACTGCATTAACTCATTGCTTATTTATTTAAAACTTATTTAACAAGATAGGTACTTTAGAATGAATATATTGTAACTCCATTATTGAGATATTTGCTATCCCTTGCTTTCATTCTAATAGTTTATCAGTTAGCGTCGTCGTCTTGTTTCCAGCTATTGATAAAAGTTGTTTGATTTAATATCTTAGCCTTGTTATTTCTTGTATTAGGATGAATTTTGTTACCTTCTGCCTTATGACAAAAAATGCTTGGTAAATTCCACTTGCCTTACTAAATGGAGTAGTTTTGAACATAACACTATGTTCAGCATAATTTGCAGGAAATGGTTCTCCTTTTTTTAGGCCAAAAAGCCTATGGATTTTGATTTTCTGTCTTTATGTATGCGCCTGGAAGTGAATTGTCTTCTGTTTATTAGATTATAGAAGTTATTTACTATATTATCAATAGCACTTCCAAATGGTCTTTTTTGATGTTGCTTTATCACTAATGCTAACGTAGCCTTAACTAACTACAGGATTCAATTTATATTAAGAATGACAGTAGTCAACTCAGAAATACTTATAGCTCAAACACAAGACAGAATATGGAGAGCACTGAAAAGACATTATCAATATGATTCATCTTTAAAATCTAGCCAAGATTTTCTTCTTAATCATGTAAATTCAAAGATTTCCCTTGTAGTTATGTATGCAGACTTAGTTGGTTCAACTAATATGAGTATGACTTTGCCTGTAGATAAATTTGTCACAATAATTAGAGCATTTTTATATGAAATGAGTTGTATTGTACAGAGTTATAGGGGCTATGTGTTAAAATATGTAGGTGATGCCGTCATTGCTTTTTTTCCAGCTGGACACAATAAATTACTTGCTTGTGATAATGCAGTCCAATGCGCAAAATCCATGATAACTGTAATTAAAAATGGAATCAATCCAATATTAAATCAATATGATTATCCAGAACTCGGTGTGAAAATAGGTATAGACGAAGGTGAAAATGTAATCGTACAGTATGGTCATGATAAAATATCTTTAAATGATATTCTTGGATATTGTATGAGCATATCCGCAAAAATAACTTCGCTAACTAATCCAAATAAAATTTCAATTGGGGAAGATGTATATGATATATTATATCCACAAATTAAAAATAAATTCATAGAGGCTAAACATAATCTTGGCGACTGGAAATATGCTAATAAGCAGACAGGTCAACTTTACAAATTTTATACGCTACAAGATTAGCATATTTAGTGTATTAAGAGGTTTATTATATAATACTATAAAACTATAGACTAAAAGACTATAGAACATCGGTCTCAAAGGCGTTGTTATAAGAAATAACGGGAACCATGTCTTCCGCACTGTAACACAAAGTATAGAGTTGTTCTAAAACATGTTAATGCAGCTCATCGTGCACTGGGTAGGTTATATAGGAAGTCACATTTGCAAGCCTGAATTATTATCACTATTTGTAGTTTGCTATGAAGTCTCTATAATTGTTACAATACCCAATTCCATCCTCTTATTTGATATCTCTCTCTAAGGTGAGACTTTTTAATTTATACTATCTTTCTTTTATAACAAGTTAGTAACATAAGACATATGAATTACAAAAAAATTTAATAAGACGCTATTCCATATTAATGAACTCTTCTTTTCTTAAAAAATCAGTGAATAACAGCAAACATTTTGCATATTAAGCTGATTTATATATCATTGAGTGTACTACTATATATAAAATTAGAAATATTTGATATTTGTGAAATAAATTACTACATGTTTTTATAGAAAGAACTCTCACATCACTATAAGTGAAGCAGAGGAAGACAGTATGGATTTCTTGTCTGAAGATAAAATCAATAATAATAACAATGCTTTTGGTAATGATTATACCACTACCAGTAGAAAGGATTTATTGAGGATAAATCCTCTAGCCGAGCCTCTACCAGCATATTACGAGTTTTACAAACGCTTGAAATTATTTCCTTGGTGGTTGCAATATAACATTGGTATCGCTAGGGAGGCAATTTTAAAAGACAAAATAATTCAGTTGGGTACAATGATGGGGCTTCAAGATAAATGGATGCATAGAATAATAAGACACGCAGTATCTGAATTTTCAAAGAAGGGACTCGGATCAGATTATTATGGCTATCATAATATAGATCATGAACTAGAAGCTGCTTACTTTGCTTTACTGGCAGCTAATGGACAGAACGAAGAGAAGAAATTTAGTCAAGAAGACATTAAATATCTGTTTGTATCTGCTCTTTTTCACGACTATGATCCTTTAAAACAGTTTGATAAACCTCATGAGGATTCTGTTGAATGGTTCTTGAGAAATGACAATAAGGTAAAAGGCTTCATTAAAGCTGTTGGAATAAACATTGACATTGTAGTTGCAATAATTCATCGCACTGCATACCCCTTTAGGGGTAAGATAGCAGAACATGCAGAAAAGAGAATGGAAGAATTATTCACTTGCGCAGGAATTGCTGACCACGATACCAAGACAAGAAAACATTATCAAGATCTAGGATGGTTTTTGTCTGTTTCGGAACGTATTGCAGGCTACGCTCTAAGTGGTTTTGAACGTTCTATGGAACTTGCACGTACCAATGCTCATGCGCTTGGATGGCACCCATCACGGATAAATGAAGAATCTGTTAAGTACTTTAGCATCTTAAAGGAGGAGAAAGAAATGTTTGAACGCGTATTGTACGCAGTCCCAGATGGATATAAGAAGAGCTTCTTTGATAATGTAGCGGCTTTTAAGAAAGCATGGATAAAAGAGATCGAGATAAGAAATTCAATTAGAAGAGGGAAAATAAATCTGACAACTGTGATAGAAAAAATTGAAGGTCAAGATGGCCTTCAGACTGCTACAAGAGAATCTGTCCTTGATATATATAGAGAATCACATGTTCCGATAGGCATTAAGAGTGAAAAAAGGTTCAGAATGTCGCTTAATCGCGATGATACAATACTGATCACCTTAAGAATTAAGGAGGAGGACGGCGGCGCGTCCGGAGAAATTGTAGGTTATGTAAAGGGCGGACCATTAGAGAATTACCAACTTAGACACGGTACACATGACAAGAATTTAGGAAAAAAGAATACTGCATATATGGAATGGATCAGTATCAGGCCAGGTTTCTGGGGAGAAACTGGAGGTCACGTCCTTAGAATAGAATTCCTCAAAGAGGCAAAACATCGCGGCTATTCGTATATAACAAGTTATGTCCATCGTAATGTTGTCATGCAAAGAATAAACAAAGGTGAAAATATTGAAATTGTACAGAAGTACGATCCAGATAAGCTTGATTATTATAGAGTTAATGTAAGTACAATGATTTCTTCTCCAGTAATAGAATCAGTAGATAGATCTCAAACAGTAAAATCAATAGATATGGCAAATATGGAGATGGATAAAACCTATCCAATTATAGACTAATATAATAAAGCATTGTAGACTTGTATTTCAAAAGAGATCTTCTGCTATAATTTCTGAGCTTTATAAATGGAGACCACTAGTGAACTGATTGAAGATTATTGTATTTTAGCAATAACATTAACTATATTATCGCTTATCACTTTATTGTACTTGTTTTTCTTCATCTATTTCTTTCTTGGTAATAGATGTTTCAATATCTGGCCATAGCTGAGTAACCATGACAGGTGTATCGGACCTTATCCATTCTGCCATAGACTTTTCTTCATCTAGGGTCTGCGTCAAGACAGATACTAATTCTCCCCCTACATTGGTTTTATGTACAAGTTGAATAAGCATATCATAAAACACAATTTCAGCATTTTCTACCACTGCATCCTCTTTTGTTCCCTTTAGCTCAATCTCAGCACTGGTCATGTGTCTTTTGAGGGTATTCATTAGAGATTTGGGTGCAGAAGGAATAGATAATTGTGCCTTGTCTTTTGTTGGCTTGCCATTATGATTAGATATTAATTGTCTTAATCTGTTTTGTTGTTCTTTTGTCTCCTCTAAGTGATGCTCCATTTGTTGCTTTGAATCCTGTAATCTATTTGCTTTATCCGCGATTGTAATCTTTGCATTGAGGTATTTTCCATTGATAATGCATCATTTAAGTACAGTAATAATTTATCATTAAGAGAAATTTGCTTTTTTGGGGTAATGAACGTTTACTACTCCTTCTATTATTTCTTTATTTTTGGAGGAGGAAGTAGTTTACCAGTGCGTGATTGACTAACTATTCTACTACTACTTCTTCTGCTGTTGAGTGTTGATCTGCTTTTTTGATTACGTGCCATATTATTACAACTGAATCTAGATGTATTATATCATTAAAAAGCATTAGGTTAACCCTTTTTAGAAAATAAAACATAGCAAAGAGAATAAACATAAATTTTAATTTTAACACTTAAGTATTATACTTCTTTTTCAAATTATAGTGAAAAATCTGGCAAATATCTTTAATTTTAGTTCTTGTCTTGAATTAGTTTAGAGCTAATAATTGTAGCCACGATCCCTGTTACCGCGGCTGGAATAACCATTAAAGGATATATCTTTTCAATCATTTTAAAATATATTGAACTTGTAAGGCTTGGCCAGACTGTCTGGGAATTTGATAAAACTTCATTGTATGTATGGGTTATCAAAGGATAATAGAGCGTAAAGAAGATTGAGCCAATTACAGCGCCTGCTACGTAATTAACTATCTTTGTCTTTGGTGTCGATAACTTTGATAATAATATATCCACTGCTACAATTGGAATAATATTTAGGATGTAAAATGGAATAGTTGTAACCAAATATTCGTTTGTAAGTATTGCAGTAGTTAAGTTGATGATAATAAAGACTATACCAGTAATAGAGAGTATACCAAACATTCTTTTTGTTCTTCTACTTCTGACAGAAAGTTGAAATGAAGAAAACAAGATGAAAGATACTATAAATGGAAAGGCTAGTGTTGCAATTATTGCAGCTAGAGTAGGATCAGGGTTAAAATTAAAGTATTCTGTATCTGAAAATGGTAATGATGCCATGTGAATTAGCCCAGAAACTGTAATCCATATTGGAATAATTCCAATAATTATAAGAATTGGAGATACTGCATGACTTGTATTATTTTCATCATTATTTGTTGAATCAACTGTAGAGGAAGGGGAGAAGGAAGAACTAGTTGTTATAGAGGTATTGAACTTTCTGCTTTTATTATTATCATTATTATTATTCTGATCATTATTGCTTGATAGCATTCCTAATAGAGCTCCAATACTACTTACTGCCATACCAATTGTAAGTACAGAATGTGAAGGGCTTAGCAAGCCATCTAAGCCAAAAGCAGAATGCCAAGCAAAGTCAAAAGGCCCTGCCGAAACTAACATGACAACTCCTATGGTAACTAACTTCATAGGCAAAGGTAAATCTATTAACTTATTGATATAGTGATCATTATTGCTAATTATAGAAGAACTGCGATAATAACGTGATAACACCATTACTGATCCAGAAAGGACTATGGCCACTCCAATGTATATTCCAGCATGGGGAGGAGAAAAGAATGTTTCAGGTTTACTTAGAAGATGATTTGTAATATCCCAACTACCAGAGCTGGCAGATATTAAAACACCAAGGCTTACTAATATATAACCAGTAATAGGGTTTCTTTTAGCCTTTTCATTAAAATGTAGCATCAGTTGTATAGTGGATGTAATATTGTAGGTACTTCTACTACTGTCTTTTCTAAAGAATGTTTTAAAGTTATTATTCATGATATATACTCTACTTGTCCTCTAGCCCCTGTATATTTATCTACTTCAAATATAATGTTTTAATTTTTTACATTTACATAATATGTCTCTACAAATTCCTCTTGATGGTCTTTGATTCCTGTGTGAGGATAATGCGAAAATTCGTTATTATATGGTAATGATACAGCTTTGATAAATATCATGAACTTACCTACAACAGGTGGTTTTATTTCTATCTCTGATTGATAAATGGTATCTGTTTTCCATGGTCTGCTAAAAAATTCGATAAAAGGATATTTTGCAGTAGTAATCTCAGATAGCCCTGAATATTTGGACCCTATGTCATCTCCTACTTCAATAAATTCAGGTTCTTGAGTAAAATTACGATTCTTTATTGTTATAATATTACCATTACCTATCCTTGTTAGATTAGGGAAGGATATAGAAACTATCTGAATATCTGCTGTATCTCCTTGATTAGTGCTTGTCACAAATATATTAAATGATTTTCCAAGTCGAACTTCTAATGCAGACATCGTGATATTCGTTATAACAGGCACTGCTTTTGACAAAAAAGGTTTTGACATATAAAAGGCTGGAAAAAAGTATAATGAAATGGAAAAATAGATTGTTAATGAAGCTACAATCACTATACCCCATAAGATAGTACCTTTTTTATTTCTAGTAAAATCGTTGCGGCTATACTTTATATCTAATCAAGAAACTAGAGGTACGTAGTACTATTTTATTCTGCTTGCTTTTAGTACTGGAAATTATTAGTTATTTTATACATTGCTCTACTTTTATGATATTCTGCATAATTAAATTCAACGATTTACTATGAGTAGCTGAACGCCTTCAGCAGTAAGATTCATTCCCATCACAGACATTGAATAGTTTCATACAACAGAATAAAATCATTCTCAACAAAGTTAAAATTCCTCCGAGCGCTTTGTTAGGACTTTTTGTTAAAGCTTTAAAACTATACTAACTCCATTATATTTGAACCTACATATTGAAGTGATATCGTTGCGGAAACCACTTGCCCAATGTCAATCTTGTCACTTTATTAGCTACATCTTGATATTTACCTAGAGAAAGATATGCTGACCAAATTCAATACTATTATAGACAGAGTAACATTAAAGAAATTAGTAGCGAAACAAGTTTGTTCAATAATGAAGAAATGTTGCCATGTGGATTCACGAAGGAAGTAATGGCATGGGGAAGATATGTTGCGAAAAAAAGGCGAGCATGACAAAATGGTACATTGCGCATTATATTTCGAAAAATCCAAAGGTAATTAAATTTTATACTGTCAAGCATTCGAGATCAGCCTGATAGAATTAGGATATAAATAGAGGAAAAAAATAATGTAGAACATATGCTTTGCTAAGTCCATAGAGAATATAAAGAGCGACTATAATTTTTGTAAATATACATGGCAACGTGTGTTTCTCTTATTGACATTTAATTCCAGATTAGACTATACATACACGGGTGACAGATGATAACAGAGGTAACTGACAAATAGCAGAGAATAGCAAAAGTAGCAATAATAGTGCAGGTCTTTTCTAGAATGATTCTTTATATTTGTGTTCGAAATAAGACATTTCAAAGTAAAAGAGATGCTTGTTTTAGAACTTGACAAAATAGAGTTAGAAAATCTCAATAAAGAAAAGAAAGATTAGATTATCTTGTTAGTAGTTTTAAGATCAATAATGAAGAATATCTTAGAATCAAAAACATAATTCAAGAAAGAGTTATTGCTATTTTAATAGGCATAAACTTATTTTGATATTGGATGGATCTTATGCCTGTAATTGAATCTTCAAAAAGGAGGTATTCTAACAAATACCTTCTAGTTTAGGATAATTTAACAACAACAACAACACTTTATGACCGCCAATTCAATAACCATATTTCGTCAATGCCTAGACAGCAGTACATTGAAGATTATTATAAAGACATACTAATAACAGATGACGTTGACAAGCTTTAATCCTAAAAAATTCAGCAGTTATATGTATGGACAATATTGTGTTTAATGTGTCATCATTACCACCACCAACACATCATCTGATAGCTAAAGATCAAATGATGTTGATGATCAGGTGCATACGGATACAAAAAAAGACAAATAATAAACTAATCAATTATCAAATATAAAATTGATTAGGAATAAGTATAATTCATTTGTCATCTTCTGACCCTTCCCTTTATTGTATCTACAATGAATTATACTTAGCTGTTAATCCTGCCAATTAGGTGGTTTGATAAACAAAAATTTGTTATGCTATAATCATTTCTAAAATAAATATTGCAAACCTATGCTTGTGAGTACGATGTTGTATTTTCAATAATGTTGTTATATAGTTTTGACAATGACGCTTATTGCTTAATTTTGGCGGAAAATGTGTAAATGAAATTATCTAATGTCAACTTGAGTCATCCTTTTTATTTTATCGCGCCATGATTCAGTCATTTCTTTATTTTCTCCCGATCCTCCTATCTCTTTCCCATTTATCGTAGCATCGCCTATGGGTTGTGTTATTCCTTGAAATGTTTGTAGTTTTGGATCATCCTTTTTGACTGCGTAATTAGAATTAGTATCTTTAATATCTTTGGGTTTTTCCATTATATTTCCGACTTGTCTCAAAAGTCCTTTATAGATATTAGTAGTATTTTCTCGAAATGTTTCAGAGATTTTTCCTGCTTCCTCTGTACTTTTTGTTATTATCTGTTTTTCATGTTCTTCTATATGTTTTTTATCAAAAGTTCCTTTGTATTGTTTCTGTTCCTCTTCTTTAAGATATTCTTCTAATAATGCTGCTTGTCCCATAATTTGGCCTTTGCCACAGTCTGAGAATCCATTATTTTGAAGGAATACCATATATTTTAATAATATTTTACAATCTAATAATTTGGCCTTTGCTTCTTCTGTCGATGTCAGAGCCATATCCATTACTTATGATTGTAGCTTATCTTTGTTTTTAAATTTGTATAAGTCCAAATATTTTGCTAATTCGAATGCTAAAAGCTGATCTACTTTAGTTATCTCCCTTCACCATCTATACAGGTATAAACAAATTGATATCAAATGATCTCTCCATCGGGCAGTATTTGATAATATACGTTAAGACTACTTTGACACAAAGCAGATTATAATATGGGTATCTTACCTCTTCAATATTGCCAACAGTATTATGTGTATAATCATCAAATGCCTATTGTTGTACAATAGATTGAAATTGTATGCTACACCAACTAGTACCAGGTCTTCAAATGAAAGCAATAGCCAAGCCACTACCATTTATAGCAAAAGAATAAGAGAGTATATCTGTTGATTTATGTCATTATACAGGATGATATTGGGGAATGAGCTATAGCAGCGGCAGGTATTACTAAGGCGTCGTATATAGAAGTAGAAGTGATTCTAACAAGATGAACTTAGCCTACCTGTTTGTAGATTAAAGTATTGTCGCAAACTCCAAGTATATTTAAAAATCTCTTTTCAACTTAACATTCTAAGATCATATCAAGAGACAAATATTGTATTTAAAATATATTTGTAAGTACGTTATGATATACAGTACTAAAATAGGAAATGTAAATTGGTAGTTCATTATATGGCAATTTTTTAACTACGCCAGATTATGGATTGTCTATTTTCTCCTAACATGTCGATATCATTTATTAAATGTCTTATGGTATTTCTGTGAGCTATTTTACTATCAAAAGCAGCTTCAATCAAAATATCTGAATTCGTTGTGTAGATTCTCCCTGTGCTTCTTCATCTTCTTCCTTTGCTTCGCTTTTTAGTCAGTTATCATAATATATCAGATAATAAGAATAGAATAGACGAGCGATAATCGCCTCTTTAGCATTAATATTATGGTTTGACTGATTCTGCTAACATTTTATCAAAATCAGTAGGTCAACTTCAATCTTTTTGGGAGAATTGCAGCAGACAGATAGTCTGAAAATAAATGTTAGTATAATGATTGTATCTATTCAAACCTTATTCTCTGACATCTTAAAACAAAAAGTTAAATTGATTTAAAATACCTCTATTTATTAGGGGATTATATATATACCTATATCTATTTATTCAAAACAAAAGTTTTATCGCGATTCACAATTTCGTAATTTAGTCAGTAATAGTTATTGTAACATATATCTCTAATGTTTTCTAGCGATAATACATGGTCAAAGAAGGAGACATTTTCTTTTTTCATAGACCAAAAGAGGATGCGGAAGAAGTGACTTTGAACGAATGGAGTTGGTCTATAAACAGACTCTTGGGTTCAAGTTTTAGACAGTGAAGATGCACATGATCTTTCAAGACAGATCTGATGCTGCTGAGAAACTTGCAGAGAAATTGCAGTGGATAGAGGAAGAAGATGAAGAAGAAGGCATAGAGAGAAAATCTATTATGATTCTAGCTATTCCCCGTGGCGGGGTAGTCATTGGGGATCTTTTATCAAGAATACTTGATGCTAAACTAGATGTTGTGGTTTCACGAAAGATTGGAGCGCCTTATAACCCTGAACTTGCAATAGGTGCTGTGATGCCTGATGGCAGTTTTTTTCCAAATGAAAACATTATAAAAATGTTGAAAATATCCGAAGGCTATATCAATGCAGAGATAGATGCACAGATGAAAGAGATAGATCGCCGGTTAATAAGTTTTAGAGGAAGTAAAGATTATAGTAATGATCTGCAGTATAAAACAGTGGTTTTAGTTGATGATGGTATTGCAACTGGAGCAACTATATTAGCAGCTGCTCAATGGATAAAGAAGAAGGAAAATAACAAAAAATTAATCATAGCTGTACCTGTAGCACCAAAAGATATCGCCGATAAGCTGAATAAAGTGGCAGACAAAGTAGTAATTCTCTACTCTCCATCATCATTTGAATCTGTAGGACAATTCTATCAGGATTTTTCTCAAGTTAGCGATAATGAAGTGAAGAAAATAATGCAAAGACATGGATACAAGGTGTCTTTCTAAACTTTTGTTTTACTACAATTTTTTTAACCTAAGACGCAGCCTGCGGTTAGGAAATATATGTTATATTTAAATCAAAATCTATTATGATGATGAATGGTGGCGCATCTTTTTTGATATGTGTGAATATGTCTATGTAGTGCATTATAATAGAGGAGCAATTCATGATACTTTCATTTATGGGTTCGCTTTTGCATGTTATGGACATATCTTATCGTCCTTAAATGGTGCGTGCCTATTATTTTTATTCAAACCCCATATTGTACTTGTTCTACTACCTGCCGGTATGCAGGTACTGTTAATGTTATAGTAATTCTGAGAAGAGCACGACAGATTTTCAAGATTTTGTGAATAATAGTAGTATCTGTTATATAGTCAATTCAGGACAAGTAAAAACTAGCTGTTGGCTGAACAATATCGTCAGTCAAAATCTCTTATACTTTCGTAAATTCATTTCTTATCTCCTTTAAATTTTAAGATTGGACATAATCAACTGATATAATCAAATTGCATAGACTCAAGATTCTTTAGCAACATCCTTTTTACATCTTCACCATACTCCACTTACTTTAAACTAATTCGTATATTTCTACTGCTTCTGCAAGGCTTGATATCAAAGACTCTTAGATGTTATACGATTATGCAATCTTTAATTTTATCTACAATATGATTGCTATTTGTGAGATCAAAAACACGTCCATCATTATATACTTTTAAAAATATTCGTCCTTTTTCAGTTGTCTGGTAACCTATAGTTTTGTCTGTGAGAACAATCTCTTCTATAAGTCGTTTTTCTATTAAGGAAGGTAAGTACATTTTAAGTTGCGTATAGTTGAGTTGAGCCTTTGTGATTATTTTTCCCTTTGTTTCACCAAACAACGTTGCATTAAGTATCATTGCAATGATATCTGTACTGCTCCTGTACTTCAATCTGCAAAGTTTTCTGTTTTTTAGTATAAGCTACATACTAAAAAAATTCTACTCTTTTTGTAAATAGTAATCTATTAGAGTTATGATATTAGTGGCTGTATTCTGAGGGATCGATTTATACAGAAATGTGTTATAATAGATTATCTATATAATAAGGAGGGTATACAACTATATTTATTTGATATTATTTAACGTCTAATCGATTTATCAAGAGGTGTTGCAAATGTTTCTTTTATTTTGTTAGACGAAGTTGGCTTCTGTTCCCTAGGTCAACAGCAAATCCTAATAAGGCGTCAAAGTAATACAATTATCGTAAACAGTGCTATTTGGATGTTTATCTCTTTTATTGTCAATAAGTATTACTATAAGTCAACAGGATTTAAAGATGAGAAATATCTTATGCAATATGCACTATCAAAGTTTAATTCTAGATCAAGAAGAGTTTAGAATAATTTAGCTATGTCCATTACTTTTCTCAGCAGTATTCAAGGGCGCCTTTTAATATTGTGTTCTTTATGCTGGTTTGATTACTTTATTCTCTCCTTGCAAGATCTAGTTCTGGATTATTTCTACCTTTTCTAAAATATTGATAATGATATTCCTTGTTGCCATCAGTGTGACCTTATCTATGACTTGATAAAGATATCCCAAAAGCCTAGTTTAGTATAATTATGTCATAATATTTGGGGTTAAATCAAATTATACTTTCATAATATTGATGTCTACTTTTCTCCTTATGATAGCCATTTATTTTCAAGCTTTATCCATAATTTTGGTAGATATGATAGGATCTTGACTGATAAGCATTGTCCAATGCAGTAGTCGATTCTGATTTAATTTTTGTAATTTAATTTTAGCTTCCTTTAGTAATTGTGTGCCATCCTCTGGATAGTTGGCAAGAACAACTATTCTCGTAATACCTACACTGATGGCCATTTTACTACATTCCAGACATGGAGCAAAGGTGGAATATAGCGTAGCGCCTTTAGTACTTCCAGCATTTCCAAATAATGCACATTGCATTATTGCATTAGCCTCTGCATGAGTACACAGGCATCGATCTAAGCGTTCACCTGACTTTACTTTTCCTTTTATTCTCGCTAAACACCTCTGGCATCCGCCTTCAAAACAATTTTTGATACCAGAAGGAGTTCCATTATATCCTGTTGCTATTTGCCTATTGTCCTTTACTATTATAGCGCCGATATGCCTTGTAAGACAGTTTGAACGAAGCTTTGCGACCTCTGCCTGAAGCATAAAGTAGATATCCCAGTCAGGTCTTTTCATGTTGTGACTTGTCAATAAGAGATAGTATAAAAGTTGTTGACTTATTTTAAAGAAAACTCAAATATTTCGAAATATATTACTTCTTAAATTCAGTGTGTTATTTTAATCTGATTTATTTTAAAAAGAAAGATAAGGCATATGTAGATTAATTTTTGCGGAAACGGCTCAGAGCTAGAAGGTGGTCATCATTACCGTCTCTGCAGTAACAGTAATCTTTCATTGGATGCAACGATAGATAAATGTTAAGATCATGTCATTATCTGCAAAAGAAAAATTGGACTAAATATGTTCTTATCACAGACCATACAAAAAGCTTGAAATTAACTAATGGACTTGACGAAAAACAAATACTGAATCAGGGCTAATAAAATCGCAGAAATAAATGAAAGATAAAAATGAATCAGCATATTCAGGATCAAAAAAATCATCAAGCTCATTATGACCGCCTTGACCTAAAAGACGATTATATATAAGAAAGGCAGTTGAAAATAATATCAAACTTGTAATTGATTCAGATGCTCATCATCCTGTCCATTTTGCGTTTTTGAAATTTGACATAGGTCAAGTCAGACGGGGTTGGGCAAAACAATCAGACGTGCTTAATACATTAGCTGATGATACATTACTTAAAAGCTTGAAGTAATTGAATCGATCGAAATATATAATTTTTATATTCCTATCTGATTACTAAGCATCGTACAATATATGCATAACCCAGCTCTAGAGAGAGACGAGATAAGGACAAAGAATCTTTTTCTAGGAATTTTCTACTTTTGTGCCGCTGCTATGGCAATTATCACATTTTATGCTCTCTATATTAGCACAATAGAATACCTTGTTACAGGAAGAGTGGTTATTGGTGAAGTATTAGTAAACACAGAATTTCCATTTCCTGGATTTGCAAAACTTGTCACTTATTTAATGATAGTATCTGTGCTGGGATGGTATTGTGTAACCAGACTAGGCGGAGAGAAAGTAAAATATATTCCTAAATCTGTCAAGTCGATCTTACAATTGATTGTCCTATCTATAGCAGTAGTAGCTCTGTATGAATTCATTTACAACTTTATCATATGGAATTCCCTAATCACAGCAGATGCAATAAAAGGAGTAATAAGGCTTGATGACATAAACGTAGCGTATCCTAATCCCAAAACGCCGTGGAATCTTGTATTTGCCACCAAAATGTCTCTTGCTGCATTTCTAATTTCTGCTCATGGATTTTATACTATGTCCAAGCCTAAGAAGAAACAATCTGAATCATAATGATATGGCTATAATACAATATCGATGAGGGAAGAAAAGGAATTCCTCATATTTTATAGAATTCTTTATAGAATTCTGAAGTCTCATAGTAAATCAATTGAGTCTATTCGTGGCCTCTGCATTTAAGCTAGAATGTAGAAAAAATTGCTAAAAAATTTAAAATATTCTGATATCCTGGTTCAGAAGAGAGTCCATCGCAATATTCAAAATGGTGAAGCAAGATACTTAACTTCAGATACATGTATTGATAAGGGCTGCAAAATATACGAAGATATATGTTATGCTCGATGCGTCATTATGATAAATCATTTAAAGAAATTGCATTAGCTTAAAAAGTGAAGATATCCCAATACCTAATAAATTGAATCAACTATCATATTTCAATAGAGTAAGTTTGTATTGGAATGGAGGATATCAAGAGGATGTTAAATGACTGTTATATTATGCTACTAGTATAATTGATGCCAACGGCTTAGTTCTATGATATAAACCAATAAATAGTATTATAGTAAGCGATGACTATTATAGTATATATAGGTAACATTGTTCTATGAGGCGACGTATCTCTCTCCCTTTATAAAGAACGACAATCATGAACATCATATGAACACAAAGGCCATTTACGCAGCCGGCGGAGGTATTGCTGCAGTGGCAGTAGCGATATTTCTTATTATGAGTACAGGAATTTTCAGTAATAATAACTCTAGTGGACAGGGATTTAATCAGGGAGCACTGATGAATATAGAGGCAATCGAACTATCGATCAAAAATGTCACTGCAAACCAAACTGCCGATAGAATTGCAGAGATTCAAGTTGTTTTTGATGCATATAATCCAAACATGGGAACTGTAATTCTTGAAGCAATTGGATATAATGTTTTTGTAGATAATATGCGTATAGTTTCTGGAGATATTGGAGAAAAGCCAGAAGGATTTGTAGCTTCACAAGAAGGAATTTATCCTATTATAGGAAATGGTACAGTAACTTTAAAAGATGATCAAACTGTAGAAAGAAATGATATGAATGCTGCTACCTGGGACCGGGTAGTAGATGGCAGTGCTAGTTATATTATAAACGGAACATATTCGTATAAACAGACTTCAAGTTTCCAAGCAACGGGGGGAGATAAGGAGTTTCAATTGGCATTCCATTAATATGTATGATACCCTTTCTTTCATCTGTCCTTTATCTTTTCTATTGTTTGTAAAAAATGACAATAACCAAAGTTACATGAAAGCAAATACTATGACACTTTAATACGTCATTATATAATATGAGGGTGCTATTACCTATAGAAATGTAAAGATTTAACAACAAGAGGGAAGTAGATGATGAACAATTAATCAAAAGTCTCTGTTCTCTAAACAAGTAATTTTTACTGAATTTGATCCTTTTAGTTGATTCAGCATTTAATTATTATTATTATTATTTATTTTATAAAATCTGACTATCAGATAGGATAAAACTTTTAGAGTACTTAGATGACGGTGAAATATTTCATATATCCTCAACTGGATTTTTCGCTACTATTATCTATCGTTTTTGGAGCGGGAGCTAACATGTAGTAATGGATGTGGCCAAACAAAGGTCACAGTAATGCTACTTCTCTTAGTAGTAGTATTGTCTAATCATTCCCTTTTTTTTCCAATACCAAGCAAAGTTTCCAGGGAAAAGTTGGAAGTTTTCTTTTCTCTATAATAGCATCTCTGATAATACTTACATGTTAGGCATAGATCAGACGGCTCTACTATGGGGACTTTGCTTTCCTTCAATAATGTATTTAATACGCGTGTTCGTCGTATAATCTCTTCAAACATCCTATTGTTTTTAGTAACAGAAAATCCGATGGTTTTTCCTTCCAAATTAATATACATTATAATTCCATCACTTTTGTTAAAGGCAAAAAGACATGCATTAAGATATAAAAGGTCTCGTGGATGAGGAATTTCAGGAAGATTCGCTACAACTTCAAACCTTAAGATAAAATCTTCATTGATCACCATATCGGCATTGACTTCAAGTATTAAGTTATCAACTTTGTATTCACCATGAACATTATTAAAAGTCCTTCTGATGCTATCCTTAAGCAGGGTGGACATCCTTGCAGTTTTATCATCAAGGAGTGGATCTTTGCGTTCATAGTATGACAGACGAGTACATCTAGATACTTCAAGAGCATGAATTCTGTCAGGATTATGCTTGTCTAGATCCTGGAAGTCATCATATATTTTATCAAGTGTCTTTTCAATCATCTTTCTTATATCGATATCGCCTAACATACCATTCACAGTGAGCACTTTGAATTATATATTACTTGAAAAAAAGTTAACGAATATTGTTAATATTACCGAGAACAGCGTCAACCTCTCATTGATAATAGTGTGTGGTATTATTTGATCAAAAAATCCATTACATTAGGTAGATGGAATTCAAGATCATACATAACAAGTAATAATAGTTTTTCAGGTGACGAGATAAAGGCGGAGCGTGACACTAATACTATAGTTGGTTATACATTTAAACTATATATGGTTTATTTTTATTATTTTTCAAACTAGATTGAGATGGAGAGTTAAATAAAGCCACAATTAGCGTCCTTAGAATATCTTACTTATTCTATGATTAATATTGAATATGTAACTACAATAGTTAATATTGATAGCAGAATGAAGAATGAAGAATGGAGAAAAGAAAAGAATGGGGACGTCAGCATAGTGAAGTTCTTTAAAATTATTAACCGTCACAACTAATGATATGCCACTAGAGCATCGAAATGACTCAAGAATTCTTGCTTTTATCTTCTTAGGAAGAAGTAATTTTAATTATTGACCTAAGTTTCAAATACAACAATATCACCATAAACATTTTAAGACTAATTGCATATTGACGTCATTATGAAGAAGATAGATGCAATTCTAAGATCTGAACGAATGCCCTTAGTCAAGGAGCGCCTTAGACAATTGGGAATCGGTGGCATGACAATCTCTACTGTTTCAGGATGGAGTAAACAAAGAGAACTCCATTTACAATGGAGAGGCCAACCTGTTGCATATGATCTTCTTCCAAAGGCAAAATTCGAAATTATTGTTCCTGATGATCGGATGGATTCTGTTATTCAGGCGATTACAGAGTCTGCTAGGACAGGTGAACATGGCGATGGAGTTATTTTCGTATCTACTATAGAGCAGGCAATTAATATTACTACTCTAGATAAAGGTGAAAAAGTCGTTCAATAGCAAAGAGGCAGCAAAATCTGCTTCGGGCTATCTCTTACATATTAGTTATAATAATTTATCAACAATAGTCTTTGATTTTAAATAATAAAAATTGTGACTTATGTTGGGGGTGGCATGCTGAGTAGATTTTAACTAATTCACTTATTAGGAAGCTCCTTTTGTAGCTTCAAAAACAGTTCCTTTGCGTTTTTCCTAGCCTCTTCGGTAAGATCTTGGTTAAAAATTGTGTTACTAAGAGCGTCTAAGACAGTTTGCCATTCAGTGTCAGTAAGAGTTAAGTTGGATTTGCTATTATTCATAATATATACTTGCAATTTTAGACCAGTTATAAAATTCTTATTCTTAAAATATGCTAAAACAATATATTATTGCATGATGTTATTATCAATGACGCTGTTTTTTATGAATCCTCTATGATAAGGCAATATCTTTTAAGAAATAGCCGGAGATGTTATTGAAACGGGAAACAACATAGATATACATCTGTAATAGATAATGTCCAAATTATACTTGAAAGATGGTTTTGTAGGTATTGAGAGTATTTTAATTATGAAAATGTTATCTTCAAATAACCATGTCATTAATAAAAAAGGCATTTTATACTAAATAAAATATAATATCCAATTGATAAAATATGGATTTTCACTTTTTGAAGATTGATAACCTTCATATTCGTTATATAGATACAAAGTCGAAAGGCAAATCTGTGTTGCTTATTCACGGTTTAGGTGGGTCGATAGAGAGCTGGATCAATAATATTGACATACTTTCAACAATGCAACTCAGAGTAATTGCAGTTGATCTTCCAGGATTTGGTTCTAGCGATAAACCACAAATCAATTATACAATAAATTTTTATACAAAATTCATTGCAAAGTTCATTGATTCTTTAAAGATATCAAGTCCTGTATCTGTTGTCGGCTCTTCACTGGGAGGCCATATTGCAGCGGAAGTTGCAATACATTATTATAAGATAGTTTGCAAACTTGTCTTGGTAAGCCCGGCAGGTGCATTGCCTATTTCGTTTAGAGGAACACCTTCTTTGCTAAAGTATACTAATATATTAAAAGCAAGGACCATCCAAGAAGTAAAGAGAGCATTATCTTCTGTAGATGACAGTCTTGTTGATGAAAATTACGCACAGGTAGTTTATCAAAAGTTGTCTGTGCCTGGAGCAAAGGAGGCATTCCTGTCTGCTCTTAGAGGTAGTGCTCGTTCACCAAGACTAAACAGGCGTTTACATAAAATAAAGGCAAAGACACTATTGATTTGGGGAAAAGAAGATCGTATAATCCCTGTAAAATTTATTGAACCTTTCATAAAGATGAAAAATTGCAGATTGATACTCCTTGAAAATTCTGGTCATAGGCCACATGTTGACAAACCATCAATTTTTAATAATGCTGTAGCAGATTTCATTAACGAGTAAGGAAACCTTGAAAGTGTGTCTTGTTTATTCATCTTTGCTCAGTCGCAAAAGATGATTATCCTGATGTCTAGAGTCTATCATTGGCAGATGTTCCAAATTAATTGTCATTTTGTTTTTATTATTAATATTATAATAACTCATTGAGTAACCAATATGTTATGCATTAACTCGCTCTTATGTAGTGGTCTATAATGGTGTAAAAAAACTCCAAGTAGACATCAGCTAAAATTTTTCGTATTGTTCGTAGTTAATATTATGTGACAATATAATCCTACGATCGAGATATACCTTATTCACATAACTAAATTTTTTTTACATATTATAGTTAGACAAATAACAATTTATCCTAGTAAACTTTTCTTTTATGTATCAATTGAAAGTCTCTGATAGGACGCGTGAAGTAGAATATGCTATTCGTGATATCATTTCATATGCAAGTGATTATGAAAAATCTGGAAAACAAATAATCTATTTAAATATTGGAGATCCAGTGAAATATGATTTCAAGACTCCTGAACATATTAAACTTGCATTAATTGAAGCTGTAAAAAATGATGAGAACTATTATACTAAATCAGAAGGGTTGCCTGAATTATGTAAGGCTATTGTAGAGAAGGAATCACAAAAAGGATTATCGATAATAGAAGAAGATGTTTTAGTTACTAATGGTGTTTCTGAAGGTCTTGAGATGACTTTATCATCTGTTGTTGATCCTAACACAGAGGTTCTTATGCCGGGGCCCTATTATCCGCCTTATTCATCATATGTGAAATTTTATGGAGGAAGGCCTGTTGAATTCAAACTGCATGAAGATGGTAAACCAGATCTGGAGAATCTTTTATCAAAAATAACTTCAAAATCGCGTGCAATATGTATAATTAGTCCAAATAATCCTACAGGAGAGGTATTTGACCGGAAAAGCCTTCAACAGATAATTGATGTTGCAGCCGAACATGATCTATATGTAATCTGTGATGAAATTTATGACAAAATAGTTTTCGATGATCAATTTACTGGAATTGGAAAAGTGGCAAGAGATGCTCCAGTCATACTTCTTAATGGTTTTTCAAAAGCATACCTAATGAGTGGATGGCGTTGTGGGTATATATGCATGAATAGCGATTCTAAAAAATTGGATGCACTGCGAAAGAATATTCCAAAACTTGCAAGAGTACGAATATCTACTAATTTGCCCGTACAAATTGCTGCAGTAGAAGCATTACGAGGACCCCAAGGACATATTGCAGATATGGTGCAAAAGTTGCGCAGAAGAAGGGATTATACAGTAAAACGTCTAAATGCAATAAAAGGTGTTTCATGTAGAATGCCTCGCGGCGCCTTTTATGTTTTTCCAAAAATTGATCTTAACCATAGATGGAAAGATGACCAGCATTTTGTTATAGATCTACTTAACAATACTGGAGTCCTGACGGTGCACGGTTCAGGATTTGGAACAGCATTTGGCGCGAGCCACTTTCGAATAGTCTATCTTCCAAAAGAAGATATACTTGAGAGAGCAATTGATAGTCTTGAGTATTTTATAAATCAATCAAGCAAATAATTAAAAGTGGTTACTGTACAATTACTGATACAGTTGAGTTCTATTTCAAGAACCCCATCATGGCAAAGGAGAGATAATGGCCTAACCATTAGGATGATTGTAAGTTTTGCAATTCTTGCCTTACTCTATACAGTATTTCTAAGTGTACTTAGAGTCTATCTCGGACTTGGGTTTATCCCTATAACGATAATTGCATCTTTGATGATTCTGGCTCAATGGTATTTCTCAGACAAAATAGTGCTATGGAGTTCTGGAGCAAAGGTAGTTACCAGAGATCAATTTCCAAAACTGCATGACATGGTAGAAAGAATAGTTGCAAGAAATAACCTTCCAAAACCAAAGATAGCTGTAATAAATACAAATATGCCTAATGCCTTTGCGACAGGCAAAGGGCGAAAGAGCTCCGTAGTGGCAGTTACAACAGGTTTAATGGATATTCTAGACGATCCAGAAGAGCTAGAAAGCGTGATAGCACATGAGCTAACACACATTAGAAATAGAGATGTACTTGTATTAACTCTTGCAAGTGTTTTCTCTACCGTTGCAGCGTATCTTATGCAATTTGGATTCTATGGCGGATTATACGGTGGTGGGATGGGCTATGGAAGAGACCGAAATAGTGGCGGCACTATGATAATCGTAATAGTGGTATCTGTTCTAGTATGGGTTATCAGTTTTCTTATTATTAGGGCAATTTCTAGATACAGGGAATTTTCAGCAGATAGGGGAGCTGCCCAGATGACAGGAAAACCTGTCAAATTGGCTAATGCTTTGATGAAGATAAGTGGTAGTATGCGCCGAGTTCCTACAAAAGACTTGAGACAAGTAGAAGGATTAAATGCATTTTTTATTATACCAGCTATTTCTGGAAGTACGATCAACAATCTTTTCTCTACTCATCCTCCTGTTGAAAAGAGAGTACAAAAACTCATGGAGATGGAGGCATTCATGAGTTGAGATTCTTTGGAAAATTTATAAAAAAGAACTTTGATCCAAAAACGGATTCTGATGTCCTTTTTTCGCTCTCTTCAGCATATCTAACTCTAGAGAGCAAGATAGGTCTAAAAAATTCTGGAAGATGTGCATTGAGTCTTAAAAGTATCAGTGGGATGTATTTTAATGAAATGAAAGACGATATTAAGCGGTTTCTTGATATAAGCAAGACTGATTTTGAATTAACCTATCGCACTGTTACTGATTCTTATGGTTATCTCTGGGTTATACTTGAAGGTAAAAGAATAGAAGATCTTCTCGCAGGAATTAGTGCAGTAGGAGATACTGTTGATGAAAAGGGTTTTTCAAATCAGTTACTTGTGGCAATCTTTGAATTTACTAATGATAGAAATAAAAAACAGTATTTAATTTACAACTATAAGCGCAACAGCTTTTATCCTTTTGTACCAGTAGATGGTAATCAAAAAACAAGAGATACTGAAGAGGAGATGAAAATGATGGCTACAATCGGAGATGAGGTTCCCCTAGAGAAAGATATGAGTCTATGGTATCCTCTTTGGGATTTGCCACTTTAGAATTCTGGAACTACGCCCTCGCCTTGGAAAAGTCTCTTTGCCTCTTCAATCGAAAGATCAGTACTTGGCAATATGATATCGGATTGCACTATTTCTTTTGGATCGAGCTGTTTTGAGTTTTTTTCTACTATATCTGTCAATTCTGTTAGGCGTTTTTTAAACTCTGTATTATCAGTTCTGTCATTACTTACTAATTGGACTATAGAGTTATCGATTTCATTAAGTTTTTTAAGTATTTTATTATCTACCATGAATTGACCTTGACCCATAATCCTGACAATTTTGTTTTTTTGTAGTGGTCTAACTCCTACAGTTGCTCTTTTTGCCTTAGCGGTTGCTGGTATTGATACTTTTCGCTTCGTTGGACGTGTTTTTTTTCGCTGCTGATCTATTGATTTTATTGAAGAAGACCTGACTTTCTTTGTCTTTATTGTTCCTTTTTTCTTTAATTTGGGACTTTTTTTCTTTATAGCAGATGCCTTAAGAAACTTTCTTTTCAATGGCTTTTGATCCTTGCCTATCATATTTCTTGAGGATTTGGCACTTTTTATGCGTTTTTTGCCATTCATTGTTGTATTTCTTGCTCCTCTATTACCTGTTTCTTTTTACGTGCCTTCTCAGCCTTTAACTTTGCTAATTCTTCTTCTACTGAACCGTTTACTGTAATTTTTTCTAGTTCTTTTTCGATATCGTCTTTATTTGATGTATAATCTGTAAGAACCCCAGAATTTATCATTTCGTCTAAAGCTTGAGCCTTTGCTTTCATCTTTTCAGTCTTATCCTCTGCTCTATTCATTGATACACCAACATCTGTCATTTCCTCAGAGATTCCTGAAACACTTTCTTTTATGCGGACTTGAGCTTCTGCTGCGGAATATTGCGCCTTGATTACCTCTTTCTTTGACTTGAATTCTTCAACTTTGGCAGACAGACGTTTTTCAGTCTGTTCAAGTTTTTCCTGTTCATTTTGCATTTCTGCAATTTGTTTTTCCAAGCCTCGTACTTGAAGCAAATTCGCATTCTTGCGTTCTAATGCCAGTTTTGTCAAATCCTCTCTATCTACTTCAATTGAACGACGGGCTTGCTCATCAAGTGTACGAATATTATCCCATAGTTTTGCCTTCTGCATTTCTAGTCGTTTCTTAGAAGTTACCACTTCAGCAATATCTCTACGTAACTTGTTCAACATTTCAGTTTGTTTCACATGAGAATAATCAAGTGCTTGCCGTGGATCTTCATACCTATCTAGAAGTTGATTTACTTTTTGCTTAATTACTGTTGAAAGACGATTTGTTAAACCCAATCTAAATCATATAATAATGGTAGTAAACAATTATTAAATATACTGAAAATCACTGATCCAATATTAGATAACTATTTTCCATAGTTAAATCTGCGTCGTTCATGTTCATCAGGCGGCCCATAATCCTCTTTCTTTTTAAAGTAGCCCCAGTATAGCAAAATTCCGCCAGCAATTAACATAGCAATGACAAATTTTTCATTTGTAAGTTGTGTATTGGTGTAATTATCAAGGTAGAATTCAAAAGAGAATTCTGTTGTGATAAAATAGAGATTTCTTAGAGCGATGATAACAGCCATGAGTATGAAGAGGACGCCCATTGCAGACATCCAGTTTCTACCGCGACGGCTTTCCTCTCCACTTCCTTCTATGTATCTCATAATTCTTTACACTAATCTAATACTAGGATGCTTCATCTTATTTCTTTTAGCTGCATTTAGTAGCATGGGGGTTAGAATTTCTGCTTGATATGTCATGGACAATGGACCTAAATATATAGAACGAAGTCCATTAATCTCAGAAATCAATGTATTTAATGTCGCTACGGTGCTCTGATCATCTCCGCATACGAAGGTATCTGCATCGAGACTTCTTTTTACATTTAGCAGCTTAACCTCCGAGATTGTATGAAATGCTGAAACAACTCTGGATCTAGGCGGTAACTTGTCTGCTATCATCTCTGCGGCAAATTTTTTTCCTTTTTCAATAGGGATGTAGATGAACCCAGCATCTATTCTGGTCATCGGAACGATTGGTGAGACAATGACACATTCATTTCTAACTTCCTTCACAAGTCTATCACATGTATCATCGATAGATTCGTATGGAATAGATAAAATTAAGATATCAGAATTTTTTGCTAAAGAAAAATTATCATCTCCGGAAATGCTTCCAGTCATACTGTTACCATATGCTTCACGGGCAACTTCTATGTAACTTTGAACAGCCTCTTTTGCCCTTTGTGCATCTCGGGAGCCTACAATAATGTCATGACTATAACACCATCTTAGCGCAAAACCTTTTCCCATGCCGCCAGTACCACCAATTATTCCCACTCTCATATACTGTTCAATTCATTTCGTAAATAATGGATATTAATCTTATCAAATAATCTGAACATTGTATTTTATTTTATTTAAAATCTAATAGACAAAAAAAGAAGTATTGGATTTATCATCTAGTTAGTTTTGCGAAAATTAATATTCTTATCTCGCTGAATTTCAATGATTTTATTTGCCACTCGTAGTACTTATGCGTCATGGGCAGGCTGACAATAATGTAAATAGAATCCTGGTAGGTAGATATATCGAGTCTCATCTTACAGAATACGGAAAACAGCAAGTTTCTGATACTGCAAAATATCTAAAGAATATGCCAATAGAAGAGGTCTTTGTGAGTCCTGTAACGCGCACTATTGAAACTGCAAAAATCGTTTGTAAAATACTAGGAAAGAAATACAAAATAGACGAGCGACTATATGAAATTGAGCTCGGTAAGCTTGTTGGGATGAAATATGACGATATAATTCACAAATACGGAAACCTATTTCTAAAATTCTACACTGAAAACGATGAGACACTAATTAGACATGGAGTCGAAACTTTTACATCTGTAAAACAAAGAATAAAACATCTCCTTGACGAGATCGCAGAAAAGCATAGAGACAAAAATATTTTGATGATCACCCACCTAGATCCAATAAAAGCCGTTATCTCTATCTTGCTCGATTTAAAACCTGAAGTGCTTTATCAATGGCATATGCGTAACGCAGCGCTGACAATATTAAATCATGAGAGAAAGATTTACTCTCTATATGCAGTGAATGTGATGGGTATACACCGTTATATGAACGAGTAATTCCAAAAACCTTAAATTAGATGTGAAGCTCAATTGAGCTCAGAAACAGGGATCTACATGTTATCACATTATTCAAAGTCGTGGTTACTCTTGACGATTGCCTCCCTAGTGACTATATCTCTTCTAAGTCTTGCTGAATATGCTCTTGCTCAAGAATCTGCAGAAGATTATGTTATTAGACGAGTAGAGATATGGGGCACGTTTTATAGATTGATGATAATAGCATTTGTTGTTGGTGCAGTTGTTCAAGGTACGATTGTTTACATAATTTGGAGATATCGTGAATCTAATAAGAAAAATCAGCCTAAAGAACCAATGGGGCGTGCACATCATTAATGGGTCACGCTACAGTAGAATGGGTATATGTTGGTGTTGTAATTAGTCTTCTTACATATGTGGGAGCAGAATCATGGAATGTAGAAAGAGCTCTGGAACATGCACCTCAAGAATCAGAAATTATTAAAGCTATTGGACAGCAATGGTTCTGGACTTTTGAGCATGCAGATGGAACAAAAGAGATCGGGGAGCTACACGTAAAAAAGGGAGTACCTTACCGATTTGAGGTCATTTCCCAAGACGTTATCCATAGCTTTAACATTCCTGACTTTACTATCTTAATGGATGCCATTCCGGGCAGAGTTAATTCAGTATGGAATATGTTTGATCAAACTGGCGAATATTTGATTCAGTGCAGAGAATACTGTGGTCTACTTCACTATAATATGAAGGCAAAATTGTTTGTAGAAGAGCCAACGCAAACAAATGTGGCAGTCGCGACTGAAACTACAAATCAATCCCAATCAGCAACTACCAGTACGGGGACATCATCAGCTGCTACTACTCCTACTACTCCTGCTGCAACAACAACATCATCAACAGCTGCTGCTACTCTAACTATTCCTATGGGTGCATCTACTCCTGGTAATCCTGCATATGAGCCTGCTTCTCTAACAGTCAAGAAAGGCGATGCAATTGATGTAGTAAATAAAGATTCATCTCCACATACAG
>DASQRW010000003.1:0-10632 GCA_035642715.1 Nitrososphaeraceae archaeon
TGAACTTATGACAGGATATTTTTCTAAGGCGAAAAAGAATAATGCCATAATTATCAATCAGATTCAGTAAATATGAAGGCAATTTATCAATAAATTAAAAAATTAGGTTACATACCAAATAATACATAACTATCTATTTTGTTGCTTTCCAACCAGTACAACGACAAGGTACAATATATTTAGGATCTAATTCGTTGCCTTTTTTCTATTCATATATTCTTTTTCCAAATTTTCATTTTTCTTCTTTACTATTCAGAATATGTTTGATTATGCATTGTAAATAGAATAAGGTAGAGTTAACTTACTATCTAATTGCAATAACCAATTTTATATCTCATAATTCCATTATTTTTAATTGCTTTTTTAAAACACTAGAGTCATAATACATCCGGATCTCCCCAATCTTTTCATCTATAAATTCATAAACAAATGCTCCGCGCAAATGGAATTTTTTGTTCAAGCCCGAACTGCCATAAATCTGTCCTTTTTGAGTTCCACTGAAACTAATTTCAGTTACAATTCTGTTCCCACCTGCAGTCATTGTAACAACTTTTAATTCAATATCAGGGAATGTATCAAATAGCTTCTGCCAGTACTGTCTGGCTCCCTTTTTACCTTTGTAATCTCCAAAACTTATGCTATGGATTTTAATATTGTCTGTCAACAATGAAACCATCTTATCTACATCACGGGAATTGAATGCGCTCTTCCATATATGAAAAACATGAAAGTTAAGTTGTTCCTCTTCTTTACTCAAAAGCCCATAGATAGAAAACAATAAAGAATAAAAAACTTATTACAGAATATTAACTATTGCTCAAGTATCAATTTTTTATGATATTATTATTCTGAATAATGCTTATCAGAGCGGTTAGCTTAGTCAGTGATATTGTTTTCTTATTTACTAAACCCAGCTACCACCTGGTTTTGTCTGCCATATGTGATAAAGGACTTTGTCATTTCCTACCATAAAGACTTCAATCCTTCCGTCTGTGTTAACAACAACTATAGGATCACTATTATCAGGCCATATCCCACCAAGAGATTCCCAGTCTGTAATTTTACAACTGTGCCTCCTTAAAATAAGAGATATTATTCCATAATTCATTAGATTAGATCCAAAGCATGATTGAACTTACTTTGTATTTAGCTGCTTTCTATTGATATTATATACATATGTAGAAAGTCATATCTACAAATATAAGGACTAGAGAGAGATATTTTGCTTGTGATTCAACAATTTGAAGAGCCATTTGTATAATTATTGATTCTATGACTTTATTACATTTACTAGAACATTCTTGTAGTCTCTTTGCAAGTCCTTAGATCCAAATATAGCCTCAATGATGTTTATGGAGTTTGTTAATAATAAGGTTATTTGCGATACTGCAACCATCGTGTTTCTATCATGTCATTTTTGAGCTTAAGTCCATGCATATTATTACCTTGAACTGGCGACTATCTGATTAGCATTGAATAGCCTTCATCATCATTCAAAATATTTGCAATCTACTTTTCTATTCTTTTCTTTGTGCAGTAAACTTATATCTCTTTTCTTTATAAATTGTAGATATAATTTCAATAATGGCCCTAGTTTTCCATTTGTCTCTTTGTAGATAGAATAGAGTTTATGAAGATTCTTTAACTTCCGGTATATTGCTAACACTACTGCAGTCCAATTTGTAGTCTTCGAGTATAATGATGTGAGCCAATGAAGTGTTGATTAATTGATTAAGAATACAACTCCTTCAGGAGAAGATGGAGACGCCACCACAACTCTTGACCAGTTGACTCATATCTCTACTACATTCTCCAGTAGTTAAACAATAAAATGGGATATCTATAAAGAAGCTTGATAGCTGATCCAAAATGTAGATGAAAACACAAAACTATCTATGTAATGATGTGACAGGCCCTAGACGGCAAATTCATTTTAATAGAGATTTAGCGAAGTTCTACTTGTGTATATATATTCGTATAGTTCTGTCATTCTTCTCTACGTTCTTGTTTTCTGAATAGCGTACACATCATCATTTCTCTCTCAGAGAATTGTACTCTCTGGCGTCCTCTCTAAAGTCTCTATGCCCTCTCTTATCGTGATACTTATCGTTCTTTTGCATAGTCCCTTAATCCTGTAAAATCAATTGCAACTACTGGCTCATCCCCAATAACCCACGCATTATGGCCAGGTGGAATTATAGCAGTATCACTAGGACCAAATTCTTCTTCAGAGCCATCATCCATTACAATTTTAATACGCCCAGATATCATATACTGTGTATGCGGTGCTTCGCAGCTAGTGGTTTTGACAATTGGTTTGACACACTTTTCCCAACTCCATCGTGGTTCAAGCGTTATTCTGCCAATTGTTGTACCATTTGTAAAAGTTGTTAATTCAAGCTTGCCTTATCAAATGTCCTTACTTCATCCGGGGAGTTGATAGATTTCTTTTCCATTGGTGCTGCGCTTGCTGTTGGTGTTGACATTCTGCTTCTTATAATTTGTTGGGTTAGATATATGCATTATTATATATATTCTCTCATCCCACTATTTCAGATCTATTTCACAGCTAACTTCTCTTCTTCAAGGTGCACAAGCCTACACCAACAATTATTGTCACAAGATAATAGATCTAAATATGAATTTTTTTATAATAAAACTCATATCCTTTATCAGTAAGATAAGAAGGGTGTATAGTAGAAAGAAACTATTCATCTTCAGTATTCTTATAACAGCAGAAACTTTAGTATCATCGATCGGTATCATCAGCGAACAAACAGTATTATCAGCAGGATCAATTACAACATTACAAACCAGCAATGATAATTATGAAACTTATAAAAATCCACATTTGAAAATTAAGTTATACTATCACACTGATTGGAGAAAATTTGAGTCTGATGGTCCAGCACTAAGCAATATTAAGGGAATTGTTACTTTTGAGTTACTGCAAGAAAAAAGACAAGAACAAACTATTGCACAAGAAGCGCCTATTGTCTCCATAATAGCAGAGGACCTACCTTCTGATAATATAACAATAGACCAGTTCATTAAAATACAAGATGACAACTTTCGACATTTATTCTCAGATTTCAATTTCAAATTAGAAAATAAAACTGCAGTTATTATAGGAGATAACCATGCAGGGAAATTTGAATATACTTTTGTAAATCCATATTCAGATGGAATAATAAATGGAATGGTAATTTGGATAATTAGAGGCGACACAGTATATATGATTTCATATGTTGCAGAGCAGGTTCAATACTTTATGTATTTACCAACAGTAGAAAAGTTGATCGACTCAATTGAATTTACAAACAACAAAGGTTGAATGATCATATTATGTCAAATACAAATATAATAATAATGAAACTTTCATAATAAATCAGAGAACGATCCTGTTTCCTTCCTTTACTTTATAATATATTATAGATAATATTGGAGTTGACTTCAGCATTATTTATAAAACATTATGACAGGCATAATAGTATGATATCTAGAATTTGTGTTTGCATTATAATTACAGTGTTTTTACTTGCAGCAGCAACTATAAACATGGTTGTCATACCTGCGTTCTCGTCTCAGTTGACCGCTAAGGACTTTGAAGAAGTAAGAGACAATTTAGTTGAAGTGCGTTTAGCTTTACAGAAAGGTGATCTAATAGAAGCTCTTCAACACTTAAACAATGCTGATGAGCAATTATTGCTACTTGCAGCAAATGCGACAGCATCTAATACTTATACTAATTCTACAATTTCTTAGTAGAATGATAAAAATTACCTGACAGAAATATAATTATATGGATATAGGGGATTAGATTTAGAAAAATTAAATTTAAAATGTCTTCATGTTGATAAGTTAGTTCCTACTATTACACTAAAATTTCGAAACATATCAAGCTTTTATTGTCAAAAATTAATTAATTATGATGCATACTATATTTTTGCTTAAAAACGAAAGATTAAAAACCTGGTAATATCTTGGCTATTGGAATTGGGGAACTTAACATGAATACAATTCAGGTAAAGAAAGTGACTGAATATTTTGTACTGATTTTAATAACTGGAGTAATTTTGACCTTTATCACCATTTCTGTGCATGAGGCAGTTGGACAAGAAACCTCTAGCGACCGTCAATTAAATGTGATCTTTGATTCTATTAAGATTAATAACGATCATGACCCACTTTTTCCTGGGGAATGGAAGATTGATTCATACGTAAACGGTCAAAGGACACAGCTCTGGATGGGATCTGAATTGAACAGAGTTAGTACTGGTGAAACCATAATTTTTAGAGAAAAAAATATCAATGTAACAATTCCAGAAAACGGAACATTGAGAATTGTGACTGTAGGAGCAGAATTCGACATAGATCTTGAAGACACTTTACCAAATATCTCTGGTATTTTGGATAAGGATCTTCCATTTTTAGATTATTCAGATAAAGCAAAGGATTCTATAGAGTCCATCATAAACTTTGACAGAAACGATGCAATTGGTATTATTGCAAAAGAATATAATGCTGAGAATAACTTTGGGATAGGTCATTACGATGAGTGTTCAGAGTCAATAGATGAAGAAGGCGATCTGTATGATGCAGTGGATACAAGCTGTGATTTCAGGCTACGATATACAATAAAAGAAAAAGCTGATTAAACAAGAAATATAATATAGCTATGATATATCTCTATTCTGTGTTAAAAAAATAAAAATGTGCTATCATTTATTTTTCAAAAAGAATATGCTCATTCAAGCTAAGAATAAATCATTTGCCAGTACTCTGAATATCACCTTTATTCCTCTTTCATATTTATAGATATGAACAATAGAACCTTTACGCTTCCCAATGGTTTGATAATATTTTTAATATTGTCTTTCTCCGCAGTTGTGTGTCTTCCTTTTATTGCATCCGCAACGCTTGTTCCTGATGATATGCTTGTTCCTGATGATAAAGGAGTTATGATGTTCGATTACCATGGTGTTCAACGTAAAGTATACAATCCTTTATCTGTAGCAATTGGAGGGATGGAATACTATTTAGAATATAAGAATCATGGCGACAAAGAATCTAAACAATATTTTATTAACACTGCCGATTGGCTTGTTAATAATGCGAATGACAGGGGCGAATACTCAATCTGGGAATATAATTTTCCTTGGAGATTCTATGGATGGGTATCTCCTCCATATTCATCTGCATTAGCACAAGCACAAGGGCTGAATGTTCTTTTAGCTGCATATGATTTGACTAAAAATGAAAAATATTTAATTGAGGCAAATAATGCCTTAGGTTCATTCTTAGTCGATTATGAGAATGGAGGAGTAGTAAGCAATGAAGATGGTGACTCTTTATTTTTACATCTTCTGGCAAAACCAGGTTTTCAAAAAATATATGTTTTGAATGGTCATACCTGGTCATTATTATTACTTTGGAATTACTATCAACAGACCCAAGATCCTACTGTGAAAGCCATATTTGATAAAGGAATAAAATGGTTGAGAGAGAACTTATGGAAATACGACACAGGAAGTTGGTCAAATTATGACCAGATGGAGCATTTAGCCTTACCTGAATACCATACATTACATATTACTCAGTTGGCAAATCTATATGAAATTACTGGTGAACAGATATTCAAGGAGTATAGCGATAGATTTGACAGATATAATAGAAACATACCTCTGGATATCCCTTCTTAGAGACATCTTTAAGAATTGCTGCAATAGTAGATCTGAATTTGATATCCAGGATATAACATAAGCAATAGTGGGAATGTTAAAAAAGATGAATTTAGTTATTATTATAAAGGAAAATCAAATAAATAATGCTAAATATATATATGGCAATACCAGAATGCTACCAGCTCATTTGCAGACAGCTCAAACAATAATCGACTCATTTCATATAATGAGCAATCAATGAATAACCAAGCTTAGGACACTAAGACATAGAGCAGTTTATGGAAGCATCTTTCATCATAATATATATATGGTATGGCCTTGGCATAGAGCTCCATACACAGTCTCATGATCCGATGGACTAGATTTTCGAACTTTTGCTTAGACTATACTATGCGGCAGAAGAATTGGTTATATATATATAATCTCTTAATAGGAAAGTTCCATGCATAAAGTATATGAACCAATTATAGGAAGAGCGATTTAGTTTACCTTATCTAAAAAGCATAGCCAAATGGTTCAGTAACTGAATTGCAAGTTTCTGCAAGCAATTCAGTGTATTTTCTTACATCATAGGAGGTGATAATAGTAGTTTTTTCATTGATTAATTCTATAGGTATAGTTCTTCTGTTATTTCTCGAATGTTTCTTCATTCTATTATAATAATCAGTTATGACATACTTTAAAATCTGTCCAGCTTTGAGACTTTTACCTTCAATACCAAGTTGCTGTATTGCATCATTCTCTATAGTATTTCTGTTTATTTGATATTCATTTGAATCCTTTGAAAGTCTCTTGGTAAATACTAGTTCTTTAAGTGGAACTTTTCTTTCTTTTAGAAGCTGAGAATATTTTTGAAAACAACTATCTCTGACTTTTGGTATCAAAGCTCTCACTTCTTCGATATTGTTGCCTTTAGCAATTATTTCTAGAATCTCTTGTTGACATTTGGAGAAGAATTGTGGTGTATCATATCGTCTTGCTTCCATTCCTCTTACTTTCAAAGTACCCTCATCTTCAAATACTCCAAAATAGCGGTTTGGTACTGGTAACTGATTGTTTATTTTAGAAGGTACAAATGCAATCCATTTGTATATGCCTTCAAATGATATTGCAAAACCTGTTTCTATTTCTATTGATTCTTTTAATTCTAAATAGTCTTGTTTTGTTGCTTCATTCTTCTTTTTTTTTGTATCCATAACGAATCTACAATACCATGCAAAACTCTAAAGCCATGTCTTTCAGCTATCTTTGCTGTCTGTAATAGGATTTGTCTGTCAAAAGCACATACAGCTATATGAGCATCAATTCTACCAAACTTTGCGTTATTGAATCCCAGATAGCCAAAAGAAGTTACTAAAATCCACTTTAATGAACATTGTCTAGCATCATAGACTGTTTTTAATTCTTCTGGTATAGTTGGAGATTTTAATAGCTTCTTGTACTCTGCACGTCTGTCCAGTACAATCTGTAAAGACATAGGTATTATTCCAGTTCTTTTCTCACAGATATTGTAATTCAATTCCGGAACCCTTAGCTTAGAATCCGGACAACAATCACAGAGTATAGTTTCCGCAGACACATTCTTTTTGAACATAATATTTGGATATAGAGAAACAAAGTCAAACTCAGCAACTTGCTCATGTACTCCTATCTTAGGCTCAAAGATAAATCCACCCCTATCTGCAATAAGTAGTTCTTCAAATGTTTTGAAGTTTTCAGCTAATGTTGGCTTCCATGGTATAAGAGTATCATTATGTGTAGTAGCATAATAAAACTGCAAACTACTCAAACACTTTCCTATTGAAGCTCTAGAGGCGGTATGAAATGGCATCCTACAAATTCTAGCTATTTCATATAGACCTTGTAATCCTGATTCATTCCATACAAATGAATTAGATTTGTCTAGATGTATTCTACCAAGTAGCTTTTGGGTAGTCGGCTTGAAGTATACTCTTCCATATGAAAAATAAGATATACCATCCTGCTTAGCAGATTTTTTTAATGGTAGGGATTCTTCTCTTCCTAAAATTAAGTTTCTGCCACTCTTTTCAGCTCTATGAAATAGATAGGGAAAAGTAAATGAATCTCCATCTTCGGTGAATATGAAGTCTGGATCAATTTTTGCTACTTCATCTGTAAGTTCGTCAATTATGTCTTCCTCTGATTCCTTCTTAATTTCAATATTTTCTTCTTTTTCATCATCATTTTGCTTAATTGATATAGAGTCTATTCTATCACTGTATTTAGGTATTTTTCCTCCTTCTTTCTTTAGTTCTATGTTTAGATGAATAATTTTAAAATTAGGTATCTTGTAGTCTATAGACCAAACATTATCATCATCATCTTTGATTTTCCAATTTAACTTTTTTAAATGACCATTATTACTACTAACTTCACAAAATGCTAATGGAAAAATGTCATGATCATAAAAGTAGGATTGTGCTGGCAATAAATCAACATTGTATAACATTAACTTTCCAAACTTATCAAGACTTTCAATCCTTCTTGCTAATGCAAGTGCTTTTGTAGAATCTGATAAAGTTAATTTTAAAACATCAGATCTTGTAGTGTCTGTAATTCTTTTATATTTTGATACAAATTCATAATCTTTTATTAATTCAGTATTATTGCCTTCTTGCTGTTTTAGTATTAATTTCTCAAGGTCTGACTTGTTGATATAATCTGATGCTACATAAATGGAATGACTCCAGCAATTGTCTTCTAGTCTAACAGGATATCCGTTCTCTTGCTTCATCCAAAAAACCATTCTGTTGCCAAGTGGATAAGCGTCAAATAACCAACCTTTAATTACCATAGTTATTCATGTATTTCTTCTTCTGTTTCCTTTAGAAGTATAACGCACTTTGAGCAAAGATATTGCGAAAGTTGACGAACTTGCTGTTGTTGTTGTTGACCAAACCTCATTGGGGATCTACTCTACCGTATAGTACCTAATAAAACTTGTATGGAGCGGTATAAGCGATAATGAGATTTGTCTAGTCTTAACTGGACAATAAACCATGCTCGTAATATAATAAGCAATGAAGGCGATAGAGGATATTCTCAGTTAAATTACCTTATTTTCATCATGATTATCTTTTCTTTTGATGATGTCTGCTGTAAATTGTCTTTTTTGTAATAAGAGTTATTCATTGTAGACAGAATTTTGTCTCACATGATTTCTCTGCAGGCTTGGTCTCCTTTGATGTCTTTTTGCTTACCATAGATCTTCTGGCTATTGACTGTCTATTCTTAATCCTTTTTAGGCTATAGAGTTGGTTCTAACTTGTATTATCTAAGTATGAGACGATTGTTAGGAGTAATTATTATTATTATTCTTTGCTATCACCATCATCATTTGTATCTGTGTCTCGATCTGTATCGCCATCATGAAAGTTTAACTGCTTCATATCTCCTCGAAAGCCATATTTGGTTGGATTGAGTCAAAAAACAATATAGAATATCTATACATTAAAAATTATTTAATTTAGTCACCATTAATTAGAAGCATAGTTGTAGAGTAGAATTTATATCAATACCAATTATTTAGACATCTATCTATCGAATAAAGTATACAAATTTGATTATCCAATATAAGATTGAGTCGTCTTATCAAAATTCCTTACGACCTGAAATTTCTGTTCAAAGCTGTTATTATGAAAAAGATTTAATTCCGGAAATATATTCCAAGGTTGGTATCTTGCCATATTTGTGGCCATATGATCTTCTCCAACTAATGAAGCAATCAAAGTGTATGTCATCTTTCTGACTTGTAACTCATCTATAATGCCGAAGCTATGGAGGTATTCGTGAACTAATACCATAAACAAATACGAATTATATTCTTCACTGGATTTATACTTCTTAATTATATCCAAGATCCTCTTATTTGCTATAATTAAGTTGGAGCCAAGTACATGATAAGCTCCAAGATTAGTAGGCATTACTTGAAGTATTAGACTTAATCCAGCTCTATGCATCTTATATCTATCTTCAACTGTCGACTTGACCAATTCAAATGCTTCATTAAAATCGCTTAAGTGCAATATTTTATGGCGGTAATATTCTTGTTGTTGTTTTTTATTTGTAACTATTGATTGTGATTCTTCCGCTGAATTGGTATATTCGTTGTCAACAAATTCTCTATCTAGATTATCGTTGTCAATATCTTTACTTAATCTACAACTAACTATAATATTTTCTTGTAGCATAACGTTAGTTACTATACATTAGTAAGTATATAAATTATTAAGTGACAATATCGATATCTAATGGCATTTAGGTAAGTTGACAGCTCATATTCAATACAAAGCTTTAACCTATGAAATGTAGAAGGCGTGGTATTGTCCAATAATACTGCAAGTTAATTAGTTAATTAGCTAGAATATCATTTTGGCAATACCTGACTGCCAGGCGGTATTTACTGAAGTTATGTTATCCATTTGTTTATGGCATATATGCAAAGAGCCTTAATTACTCAAACAAGGTGTAATAAGAAGAAAAGATGCAGATTATATCGTGTTATAAATTGATTGAGTGTGTTTGCTGACATTCATAATAAACAACTTATTCGAAATGAGATGATATTCTTATCTTGAGCCCTTTCGATGGTATATTTACAAGTAGTTTCAGCATGATAAATAAATATATTATCTTTGAGTATTGTCAATCTAGATACTTTTGTTTTTTGACATCCAATATTTCAAATGATCCAATACCAAAAATAACTTTGAATTATTGATATTACAAAGAAAATCATATAACAATATATAGGGTATGAGATATACGAAGTTCAAACCTTCTAATGAGGAAGTTATAAAGTATGAATTACAATAAACTGACTCCAGAACAAGAAAGAGTTATCATTCATAAGGCAACGGAAGCTCCTTTCAGTGGCAAGTATGACAATTTTTATGAAGATGGAACATTTATCTGTACAAGGTGTAAT
>DASQRW010000004.1:0-2605 GCA_035642715.1 Nitrososphaeraceae archaeon
AAGTAATAACATCATTATATCCAACTGGTGGTATCAATAGTGAAACTAGAATGATAAAAAGATAGAATACGATAACTCTAAACGCCAATAATATTGCATGAGAACATTTCCTACTATTATCTCTTTCCAGTATAACTATAAAATTATCAACCAATTAAAACCGTACTTTTATAGTAGTATTTTCGCTTTCTCTAGCTGAATATTAACGGTTGTAAAATCTTATCTATGCAGTACCTAGAAACCTTACCTAGTAATAAATTACCTTATTCCTACAAAGTCTATTATAATATTTTTCAGAATTTTAAATCAGAGCTAATAATAATTTATTAATAGCCATATCTATACATATTGAAGAAATTTCAAACAAAGAGCATTATATCATCAACAATTGATGTAAGGTTGCTTTTTCTTCTTGTTATTGGATCAATAATAGTGCCGCTTCCAAATACATGGGGTTCAGACTCTAGCTATAATGTAATAGAGGGCGCTTGTTCTATTGGTAGTATTATTACAACTGATGGTACTAATGGTCCTGATATAATGATTGGATGTGATCTGGAGGATGTAATGTATTGTAAAGCTGATAATGATGTATTGCAGGGTCGTTTTGATGATGGCACTCTATACGGTCATAGTGGTGATGATAATCTAGAAGGTGGTGAAGGAGGAGATGAACTATATGCTGGAAGAGGAGATGATGTTATTTTCGCAGGATTTGACGATGATTTTCTAGTTGGCGGAGATGGTAATGATGAACTATATGGACAGGATGGAAATGACATTCTAGAAGGAGGAAGAGGTGCAGATTATTTTGACTGTGGAGATGGTCTTGATGTGATAATAGATTTTGAGCCAAGTAAAGGTGATACTCATACAAACAACTGTGAAGATGTAAGAGAACATCTATAATTATACCAAGAATGAAGATGTCTTTACAAGGATAAAAAGAGATGCATTAATTATATATGTACACACCACATTTTTTCTCTTAATCGAAGTATTTTGTAGTATTCAGTAATGTTAAAAATACACCTATTTAGCCAACTAATACAAGATTTGGTCCAATTTGAATCAATTTATTTGTTTTTTATTTATTCAATTCATTAATTAGTTGGAATAATAAGCAGAATTTCATTTCAAGGCAAGACTACTATTCTTCAATAGTATTCTATAATACGGTGTGATCAGTGGTAAAACAAAACTATTATGTCAGGTATAATATATTTAAATAAACAAGTACAACGAATAAGTTGTGTCTTGACAGAAAAATTATGTATAGATATATGATAATACTATTAATAACATTTGGATTTTTCTTCTTCTTCTTTGTTTCTTCCATAGCTGTTTTAGAAGCAGGTTATGCACAACAAACAAACTTAACTACTACAAATGCCACAGAAACAACCATCACTACTACAGTAGATAATAATAATACTGGAATTTTATTTGCAGAGAGCTTGCAAAATCCAATAACAGGATCATTTGGAGATGATCGCTTGACAGGTACAAGTAACATCGATATCATGATAGGTTTTCTAGGAGCAGATACAATACATGGCTTGGAGGGTGACGACGCAATTCAGGGTGATGAAGAACCGGATAAACTTTATGGTGATACTGGCAGTGATTTGCTTCAAGGTGGCATAGGTAGTGATCAATTGTATGGAGGAGAAGGAAATGATATTCTCGCCGGAGGATTAGACGACGACTTTTTATCAGGAGAAATGGAGAACGATAAATTGTATGGTGATGTAGGCGACGATATTTTGGTAGGAGGACCAGGTGCAGATTATTTTGACTGTGGCGACGGCATAGATGTAATCATGGACTTTAATCTAACACAAGGAGATGATCGTGCTGGCAATTGTGAAGAAATAGTTCAACTTGGAGTCTCATAATCAGTGAGTTACAATCTTTCAGTAGGCTAACTCTCATACCTATTTATTAATTGGTTCTTTATTTTTGCAAAAAAGTAATATACTACATAATTAGTTTTCCTTGCGTATAATAGTATATACACTTATAATTCTCTACAAATGATATAATAAAGTCAGTTATATTATCTTCAAACTCTAAATATTCTGACTATACCAATTAAATCCGAAAATTGGTCATTTATTTTTTGTAATCCTTGATGAATATCCTCAAAAGCCATGGTCAATCTAGCTCTGGAAGTGTTTCATTGTTATCTATAGTTTTACAAGTAGTATTATTATCTCTTCTTGTTGCTATTTGGATAAATAATTTTGCATTTGCACAGGAACAACAAGAACAACCATCAACCAATACAATGGGTGTGAAAATTACTTCACATACTTTATGGGAGAAAGTTCCTGTTGGTGAACTGACAATATCTGGAACGTCTGCAGATAATCAAACTACCAACTGTGAAGTTTATGTAGATATCAATGACCAAAAGCCATTTCAAATTGCTACAGCAACTGGTCCTAATGGAGCAAACGACTATTCCAGATGGACTTTTACATACACAGACAAGTATTATCTAATTGTAGACGGATTAAATGATTTAACTGCTAAATTGTCTTGTATTGATGATGATAATAATAATGATGCTGCTGAAGTAACAAAATATTATAGTGTCAAT
>DASQRW010000005.1:0-2256 GCA_035642715.1 Nitrososphaeraceae archaeon
ATAGCTCCAGTTATCAAGATTGTAGATAGAATATTTACATTGTTAGTTTTCATATCTTGGAAATCATTATACAATATTCATTATAATGGTTTGCAATCTCATTATTGACCAATTATCTTAATATGCATACCATAAATTCGGTTTCAATGCTAAGAATTTGCTTTATTTTTGGTTTCAATAATAAAGTTAGTGAAGTTTGTTATTATAGTAGTTAAATAAGATGTATGATAGTTGTATGTAATATAGATGTCTATTTCCTCCATTATAATGTATATTTTATTAGTATTAATAGTATCAACAGCTGTACTCTACTTTGTAGTCGCATCACAAGAATATAGTGATTTAGTTGAATTTCTGCAAGTAGGCATCCAAGGTGAAACACAAGAAAAACAAGTTGAAATGGCTCTTTTCATAGGTGCTGGCATTGTATATCTTGGACTATTTGTTTGGATACTAAAGACAAAACTTAGAAGTAAAATTCCCTACATTGTTGTAGCAGCAATTTCTGTTGTGTTAATTGTAACATATGCGGCATCTAGAACAATTGGTGTTCCATTGGTGGGAGTAGAGTATTACATAGGCAAGCTAGACATAGCCAATAAAGTTCTGGAAGTGATAATGATTGGTATATCAGTATATTTGATATTTGCAGTACGGAAAACAATGATAAAAGAAGAAACGATAAGATAAGGCAAGAGAGGTATTATTATCAATCAAATTATTTTTTCTGCTACAATCTCTTTATTTTCATTTAAGGCTGCAGGATTGTGGTTAGATGATTGAGTTAACATATGCATAATATAATCCACTATTTCTTAGTCTCAAATAGTCAAATTTGTCATGCATTCCACCGATCCCGCTAACTATACGGGTTCTTATACTGCTAAGTATAGAGTAATTATTGCTGGTATACTGAAAATATGGGGCGAAAATTAAGTAATCCTGCAATTGGAAGTAATATAATTAACGATAATGACAGTCAAATATTTCCTTTTGACTCTATTGATATTAATATAATTAGAGAATTACTAGCTAACGCTAATATCAAAAGTGTAGATATTGCATCTAAATATAAGGTTCCTATATCTACTATTCAGAGAAGAAGAAAAAGGCTTGTGGACTCGATATTAGAAAAGAAATATCTCATAGACATAACGAAAAGAGATTTGAGAACTGGAATTATTTTGGCAAATGTAAAAAGGGGAAAGGCTAAAGAAGTAGCAAAAATGATTCTTGAAAGACATAAAAGTAATGCAATATCTTCATCTACAAGGATCAATGATCAAAATAACGTTATAACTGAGATTATATATAACACTTCATCAGAATTATATAATATATTAGAAAACGTCAAGAAGATTCCTTATGTTTCTTCGGCAACCTGGTCTGAATTAGTAGAAGTAGTTGGTAACAATGATGCTCCCATAATCGCTGCATTATCCAGACAGAAATGATAAGGAGATGTATATTTATCGCCACCAATTACTTTCACTAATACTCTCTTATTTCTACGACCATCAAATTCTCCATAATAAAATATAATATCTCTACTCCCATGGACCAAAGTCTAATTTTCCATTTATGATAACAACTATACTTCAAACCCATTATTTGGGCGCTTTAAATGTGTGCATCAGCATTTTTACACATGGGAAATGAGTCTAGGTGGCAGAAATGAGTCAAATCTATCACACATCCCACCAAACTCGCTAAGTATACAGATTCTTATACTACTGTAAAGACGCTATAAATAACAAGAACAACGTCTTGTTAAGAGAAGAGAGAAAACAAAAGTAACCGAGATGTTTATTAGAAATCCTTACAATAAATACAGACCGTCCAGGATAATAGCAATAAACATCCGGGGAGGATATATTGAAACAAATTGTTTTCGAAATTATCCATCTATCATGCATACTTTTGCATTTAACAGGTTATCTACCATAACCTCATAGCTGACACTCTTATAGTTATTTATCCTCATAGGCCTGCCTCAAAGTCATTATGTCAAGCTTACGCATTTGAAGCATTGCCTTCATGACTCTATCCGATTTCTTAGTATCCTTGTCTTGTAGCATTTTTGCCAAAACAATGGGAACAATTTGCCATGAGACTCCATATTTGTCCTTAAGCCAACCGCATTGCTGCGCCTGTTCATCTCCGCCCTGGGAAAGCTTCTCCCAATAATAGTCCACCTCTTTTTGTGTCTCACAATGCACTTGAAATGAAATGGCTTCATTAAATTTAAAAATTGGA
>DASQRW010000006.1:0-4927 GCA_035642715.1 Nitrososphaeraceae archaeon
AAGAGCATTTAAGCCATTTGTAGAGAGGATTCATTGCAACGGGGGTCGACTGACCTTCATTTATGCTATTGATATATATTATACAATGGTTAATAAAGTATGGCTATGTTAAATTATCTTCTTCCTCTTGCTACTCAAAACGATAGAACTTCATAGCTAGCCGAAAGACATCAAGTATATCCGCTAAGATATACTTCCTTAACTAATACCACTTCATTATCTACTGCAGTTCTGGGTGAAATTATAAGCTTATCAAATCTTTTTGGATGTACTACAACAAGTCACTTGGATAGCCAATAGAGAAAAGGCAAAAGCAGAAAAATTGAGACTCTTAAATATAGGAACATTTGGATAGCCTATTAAATTAGGGACATAATAGTTATTGAAATCTTCCTAAAGAATTGCCTGTCTATTCCTGCGATTATGCTCTCTAAGAAGTCCAATGTTAAATCTGAATTGAAGATAACCAAGGAGGTTCATGTAAAGTGAGCGTTGCCTAATCCAAAGCATTTATAGTCTTCAATCTTTATCCTGATACAGTGACAACAAAAATTTTTGTAAACCTACCGGCAAAAGATCTTAATAAAACAATAGAGTTCTTTACAAAACTTGGTTTTAAGTTTAACCCTCAATTTACCGATGAGAATGCAACATGTATGATTGTTGGTGAAGATATATTCGTCATGCTCTTGGTTGAAAAATTTTTTAAAACTTTCACTAAAAAGGAAATTTGCGATACTTCAAAAAATACAGAGGTAATAGTCGCATTATCCGTCGAAGGTAGAGAAAAAGTAGATCAGATGATAAATAAGGCTATAGAGGCTGGAGGCAGGGAATCTAGAGAACCGCAAGACCACGGATGGATGTACGGACGTAGTTTTGAGGACATCAATGGACATATTTGGGAAATAATATACATGGACGAAAGCGCTTTAAAAAATGATGAAAAACATTCATGACAGGTGTTTTTCCGTATACACATTATAGACTTATGGTATAGACTAAGGCTAGATTGTAATATTGTTTACCGCAGGAGACTCAACTTATAAATGCAAGATTTGGTCGACAGGTTTCACTCATTCCTATATAATGTGTTAACACGATTACAAATTGCAGTGGTCGATAGTGGAATGGCGCATAGAAGCACCGGCTCACTGGAGAGCCTATATTTTCATATATGATCCGCTTACAGAATCATCTTTAGGTTACCAAAGCATGGTATCGTCAAAAGAGATATCACTTAGAACTCTAAATTATCAGAACCTTTAGCTTAGAAATGAAGTGATACCTATAGCACAGAAGAGCCAGAAAGTTTTCATAATGATAAAGGCGATTTTGCTGATTGATTTAAGACAGCGAGTAATAGACAACACTTCCAGTAGTACTACTACTATTATAACAATAGATCAAGTTGTTTTTTAAACAACAATTTCAGTTTTTCTTATCTCTTTATTCGGGATTATAAATTAAATGAAATGACATTATTTTGTATATTCATTTTGCTATGGCTTTATTTCATAAAGTACATTGAATGGATTCTCTATAGGAACCCTATGCACTTTTCTGAAACCTGCTTCTTTACAAAATTCTCTAACTTTTGACTCAGGTAAACCCGCTGTACCTAATCCTTCACCACCACCTGCCAAAGAGGTGGTCATACAGTATAATACACTCATACTGTAAAAGAAAGCACCAAGAGGACCTATATTATCTTTAAGTTTGTCCTTGCAATTTATTTCCAGCATAAGACATGTTCCATTTGGCTGTAGAGCGTGACTAATAGCACGTAATGCACCACGTGTATTAATCATGTCATGTACTACATCAAAAGTAGTAATAATATCATATTTCTCAGGCAATCCATCTACTACTACGTCTAACTGTCTGAATTTTACTCTGTCAGCCACTCTAGCAGAAATAGCATTAGCGTTAGCATTACTGATAGCCTGTCCAAAGACATCATATCCTACGAATCTAGAATTGGCATAAGTCTGTGCTAATTTGATAAGTGCTCTTCCACGTCCACAACCAATATCAACAACTAGAGCATCTTTTTCTAGTTTAGTCTGAACATCTGGAATAGCTGGAATCCATTGCTGTATCAGATAATTTTCAAACCAAGTTGCAGTCAATCTCTCTGTGCCAGCAAATTTATTTTCATCATATTCTTCAATCGCTATACCTCCTCCTTTTTGAAATATATCTACAAGTTGATTTAGATTTTTAACTAGGGCAAACAATTCTTGATAGGCTCCAGCAATAAACATTGGTCCTCCTTCATTAGCAAGAGCTGGAGAATGTTCTGGTGGTAGAATAAAACGACTATTTTTTGAATCAAACTCTAAATAACCTGCACAGGTAAGAGCACTAAGCCATTCTCTAGCATAACGCTCATTTATGTTGGCTCTTTGTGCTAATTCTTGACTTGTAGCAGGTCCATTTGTTGCAAGGTCTTTGAAAAGTTTAAGGCGATCGCCTATGGCACATAATAGCGTTACATACGTGCCTCCAAGATTTTCAAATATCTTATTCTTAAATGAGTCCAACTTGGCATTATCTATAGTTGGTTTTGTAGAAGTAGAAGAAGAATTTCCAGACATATTGAGTATTCTCTTCTAACCAGTAGTAGTAATTCTTTTCTAAAGTGCAGTATTCTGCTATATTTAGGAACATACTTTTAGCACCAATATCAGCACTAATCCTCTGGGCCCGTATTAATTTTCATTCGAATTCACAATATTTAATACAAGGATTGTCTAATATCATTAAAGAAACGTAGGTGGTAAGAACAGCTATCAACAGATCTATTCCTCAGGGAGAATCTATAGAAATTAATTTCTTAAAAATGATGAGTCTGACACCTGATGATTTTATTGATTTGGCAAAAAAGATCCTTCTTTTATTGAAAGAAAGATAATACTCATGACCTATATAGCATCAATATTTTTTATTTTTGGAATTATTTTTACTACTATTCATGGAGGAAGAGGGGCTCCTCTCCCACCTCCTGAAGAAATATTGAGTACTTCCACAGTTCCACTTGAAAATCTTTCGTTGATTCCAGGTGACTTTATTATATTAGCAGATCTAACACCAATCCCGATAGAAGCAGCTCATGTAAGTATGAATGTACCATGCCAATTAGGTAATAACACTACAAACAATGGTACGATGCTACATACAGATATAGGGATAATAGCAGGAGTAGAACCAGATCTGAAACCAGCTATTCCCGAATTTATAACCGAGCTGTCGCACCCTGAGAACAACAAATGTACATATCACGTACAATTACCGCAAGTCAGCGATCAACAGATTACAAGTATAGCAATTATAAACAATGGTAACCAAACAATAAAGTTCAATAGCGGTAACTTTGCAACAATTTCAATCTCTACAGGCGGTCCTTTGAGCTAGATATATTACGCACAATACAACGTTTGATAAATGATATAGAGGCTAGGAAAAATAAAATATCAATATTAGGTAAAATTGCATTCTCTTCTGAACAAGAGTGCAGAAGGACAGAACAACAATTACAGGAGCTTATTGCTCAAAAGGATAGAATGCAAAAGATGATTGCGAATGTTCTGAATAGTGATAATGAAGGCTATTCAAATCTAAAGCAGATCGTCAAAGAAAATGTTAAAGCTGTTTTATCAAATAACAAAATACTCTTATCAGCATCTTTTGCAGCAGTAATCCAGACTTTAAAAACTCATCCACAAACGGTTAATCGTTATTAGCAATCTCAAGAAGGTTAACAACTTGCTTGACACCCATACCTTTGGCCTTGGATAATTTGTGTAGCTTTAGAAAAGGCTCAATATCACCTTTAAGCTCTTCATAAACCATATTCAGATTGTGCAGCTGCTTTAGCTCCCAATACTCTTTGTAGAATTTAGTTGCCTCTGACTCACTCAGGTTCAATGCAATAGCTACTTCTAATGGAGCCTTTCTATTAGAAAAGAGTTTGTAGGCTTGGGTGGATAGAGATAATTGTTGTTGCTCATGTTCTTGATTTTGGTTCTTTGAATTAATGTTATGTTGTTATTTTATTCCTTCTTCCCTTTCATCTTTCTCTTGAACAGCCTTATTCAAAATAACTCCTATATCACATGGAGATATTCTTGCCTCTTTAGATATTTCACGATAAGTCTTGCCTTGATTGTAAAGCTCTAGTACAAGTCTTTCTCTTTCCTGTCTAGTTAATATTGTCATATCTTCTATCTTCAAGAAAGATAGTATAATATCGAAGCTTAAAGCTCTTGTTATCATTTGATACCAGTTTTGTTATCATTGCTACCACTTCGTTACCTCTGCTGTCATCTGTTTTCAACTGTTACCAATACACGGTATTTGGATTCAGATTGTCTATCACAGTACTATCATATATGTAGTAAACATTGTGATGAATTTATTTTGAAATTAGCTGTCGACATAACACATTGTTTTGTGCTGACGAATTGTATTATAATGTAACAGATGTAGAAGTAGAAGAAGTATGAAGAATATCCCCAGAATCACCAGCATCACCGGACTGTTAATTTTGAGCGTGAATTTATCCATTCTTAGCCGGCATATATGACTTGTTGGAATATAATATCCCCGGTGATATCACCGGCAGAATTGAACCTAAATTGAACTCAATTTATAGCATTCCGGGGATTCGGGGTAACATGTATATTATGAAAGAAGATATATTCAACTAACTTCCTCTCAACTTTATGTAATCCTGTCTGCAATATTCTTTACAAATGGAGTAACTACTATAGTGATAGGAAAGCCAATTGCGAATGTGGTCAAAAATATGCTGAACCATATTTGGAAGAAATTCGGAACAATTCCTATATTTATCATAGCAACAGCTAAAGACGTAAGCAAAGACATTATCAAACCCATTATGGCTCCAAATAATAATGTGTAG
>DASQRW010000007.1:0-2148 GCA_035642715.1 Nitrososphaeraceae archaeon
TCAAGTTATTTCAAACTTACTAGATAATGCTATCAAATTTACCAAAGAAGGAACTATATCTATTATCACAGAAGAGAAAGATAGTAAAGTAATTGTTAGTGTCAAGGATACAGGTACTGGAATAGACCCAGAAATATTGCCAAGACTATTCTCAAAGTTTGCTTCAAAATCTGAAAGAGGAGGTACAGGATTAGGATTGTTTATTTGCAAAAATATTGTAGAAGCTCATGGTGGTAAGATATGGATCGAGAGTAATGATATCTATAAAGAAAAAGGAGGAGCAACATTTAGTTTTAGTCTGCCAATTATGAAACAACAGCCAATAAACGTAGAACAAATCGATAAGTAATGAAGAGAATTTAATTCTAGATGACGAATATGATATTACCATAACATGGACTCTGACCATCCTGGCAAATGTGAAAATAGTTTGATGGTATAGGAATTTTTATTTTTACTTATTCTATGCAAAAACTTCTTTTAATTTATTATACTCTATTAAGATAGGTTGCAAAATAGAATCAAATATTTCTCACAATTGCACTCAAGATGCTAATCTCGAAGCTATGATGTAAGCAAGTGGTCAATTGGCAAATGGAATTAATAACAACAAATACGCTTCTTCTAATACCCACTTATACCATTCACTTATACCATTTTATAAATGGGAATATCTCTTCATTGGATAAGATTATGGATGGTATAGATGTGAACAAAATTGCAATAGTTACTGGTAGCTCAAGTGGAATAGGGCTTGAGACTTCTTTGACTTTAGCAGAAAATAACTTTACTACATATGCTACAATGCGAAACCTTGACAAGGCTTCAAATATTTTGGAGGTCGCTGAAAGAAAGAATTTGCCAATAAATGTAGTTCAGTTGGATGTAACTGATGATACTTCAGTACAACAAGCAATTCAATTTGTATTCGAAAAGGAAGGACGAATAGATCTTCTTGTAAATAATGCAGGTTATGCGCTGTTAGGAGCAGCAGAAGATCTTTCTTCTGAAGATATTCAGGCACAATTTAACACTAATCTCTTTGGTGTTTATAGAACAATAAAAGAAGTTATTCCTATAATGAGAAAGCAAGCAGGAGGCGGTACTATTATAAACATTGGCTCAGTTAATGGCTTTGTTGCTTCTCCTTGTGCATCTGCTTATGTTGCTACAAAGTTCGCACTAGAAGGACTTACACAATCTTTAAGATATGAACTTGCTCCATTTGGAATTAAGGTAACTATTATAGATGCTGGAGCAATAAAGACAAATATAATAACTAATGGTATGCGTATTCCCAAGAAGATAGAAGAACAACGACGACAGCAACAACAACAAAAAAATACAAATACTTCTCCTTTTGCAGAAATGACAATAAATATTTTAGAAAAGTCCAAAACCGTAATATCAAATGGCTCACATCCAAGAGTAGTAGCTGATATAGTTCTCAAAGCAGATAAGGCAGAAAAACCACAACCCAGATATTCTGCAGGTGATGATGCTGAGAAATTACTTGAAACAAGAAGACAAATGACTGACGTTGAATTTGAAGAATTCATACAAGCGTTGTTATTGGAGGACAAAAAATAACAAAGTTTGTTTGTTATGTTTATCTATTTTCTATTGATATGAACTCCAAGAGAAGAATACAAACTGAGGGGCTCAAATCCGACTCAGCCCATTTTGATAATCATGCTTATTATGGCCACTTTATCTTAGAACTGACACTACTGAGTTGTGCTAAGCATATTTGGCTTGTGAGAATATGTTGGGTAGATGTTAAGGTTCATCTAGAGATTGAATGCAACAAAACTTTGCAAGAAAAAATATATTCTATGATGATAATCACTATCAAACAAACTTTTGAAATAATGTTATATTCATAAATCGATAGATATCCTATTTATGATGCATTATACAACAACATAAACCAATCATTACAACATATCAGTATTGTATTTTAGTACGGCATTCAGCTGGTTTTACTCCATCATATTTACTCTCAATAATTTCATGAATTCCTTCACGCATAAACTCATTTGAATTTAATGATATTTGCTTTCCCTCTTCTGCAGGTGTTATGTATCTGTTTGGCTGTAATCCAATACTACCTGCTACTGTTTTGCTTAACGGCTTAACATTCTTTAA
>DASQRW010000008.1:0-3579 GCA_035642715.1 Nitrososphaeraceae archaeon
GATATTATCTATTCTGAAATAGAAGCATGTCAAAGACTTTTGAAATACACAAATGATAAAGTAGATAAGAAAGTAATAGAAAAAGAGATTACAGGATTGAAGATGGCATTAGATCTTATGCCTTAGTGATTATTAGTTATAACAAAGGGATGCCAATGATTTACATTATTAATAATTATAGTAATGTTTAGAACATCGTTATTTTAAGATAGGGTCAAAGATATAGATGACTAGGATAAAAAAGAAAAGAATTTTAGTTGTCGATTATGAACATGATTCTAATCTATTGCTGAAGACAATCTTAGAACGCAATGGATTCATAGTTGATTGCTTTGATGATTCTTTTGTAGCTATGGAGAATTTCCGGTCCAATTTATTCAGTGTGGTAATTTTAAATATTAAACTGCCAATATTTAATGGCTTTCAATTATATCGAGAGATAAGAAAGAGAGATAAGAAAGTAAAAGTATGTTTTATTACAGACGGTGAAATGTATTATGGGGTATATACCGATATATTCAATAGTTTAGACGAAAATTGCTTTATTCGAAAACCAATTAATTATGATGATCTCTTAGTACGCTTGGGCAAAATCATAAAGATGCCCGAACTAAATACCCTCAATAAGCTTGTTGATTAACAAAGTTCAGCAAACCCTCTTAACCTAACTCCATTCTATGTTATATAGGAAAAATAGAAGAAAATATTTGAAAACACTCAACGAAATTTTGAAGCAAAAGCATAGACTGCAAAAGATTATCGAGAATGAAATCCAAGTTCTGGAACAATTAACAAGGGAAGGAAACTCAAAAAGATTCTAATAATCTAGAAGTAGATGTATAACAATTTCTTCTTCAAGTGCTAATCACGTTTTAACGTACTGTCGTCTGGCCACACACATTTTGTATAATAGAGTTTTTATGTAGCACGAGCTGTTCAAAGTAAACTTCTACACGATTTGATTCTATCAGGTACTCTTTAACTATGTAGTGATAAACCATAGACTTCTTAGTATGTATTTTTTCCGTTTGCTAAGTATATGCTACTGCCATACTTACCTGCTTTATTACAATATATATATATAGATATATATATCTATATTACACAATAGATATGCCTATTATGTTTGCTAGATATACGGAACCAAAATTGCAAATATCCAATTTAGCATATAATAGACTTGAGAAACAGCAATTACAAATACTTATTACATTATATTTATATTATAATGCATTTATACCAGAATACTACTATAAGATATTGAAAATTATATGATTGCATTATCTATGGTTAATAAAAGAATTATACTCGGACTTTCTATTATTTAATATTCTAAAGATAATACTATTTTATCGATGAATGAATATGATCTGGTCTTGAAGAAGAATATTAATAATTTATGGATATCCTTTTTGATTACAACTTAATAGAAAATAGTAGTATATTCCTAGGCACAATTATCATATCAATTCTTTTCTGAATGAGAGGTAGTTATACTAACTACATAAATAATATCAATTGCTCTTTTATCAAAGAAAGATTATTACACATATTTACTCCATTTGTTTTTTATCTTTTATTTTTCCTTCGCTCCGTAAATACAAGCCTGCGTCAACCATAGTAGTCACTACAACTTTGTCATCTTGCAGTAAACCAGTATCTGCAAACCTTGTTTTACCGATAGCTATTGTCTCTCTTTTAGGGTTTAAAATAATCACAATTTCATTCTCATTTATCATCTTCGAAGTCGATATAATTGACCTACTGTAAACATTTTTTCCATAAAGAATAGATTTTTCCGCTGCTTCATTGACAATGACATATGGAAATTGTTTCGATATTTTAGAAACAAGATCCGCCCCTTCTATCGAGAATGCAAATTGTTTTTTTAATTGACCAATCATTAACCCAGCATACGATGGTTGCTCCAACAAGGCTATTTTTTCTATCTCATTTGACAAAAAGTAAACTTCTCGAATATTGCAATTCTTTGTTTCCTTTATCAGGATAGATTTATCTTTAAAAAAATCAAAAACTCCCCATTTGTCAAATGCTCTTTTCATTGTTGTTAACTCTTGTCTTGTCAGTAGTCTGTACATTTGATCTAATTCGGAAGACGCAATTTTGCAATGTAGAATCCTAAAGTATCATGGATATGTGGATAAAATCGTCTCGTATTCTTCAATGCTGGATTAAACTGAAGTACTCCAAAATTCGTCAAACCCTCGCTTCCATAACTTATCGGCTCTATTTCAACATTCTTCAGCTTCTCTAAAATAAGATTTACAATAATTTCATTTTCTTCTGGAGCAAAAGAACAAGTTGAATATACTAGTAATCCACCTGGTTTGACTACTCTAATGGCTGTTTCTATCAACAATGACTGACGAGCTGCACAAAATTCTATATCTTCTGGTTTATGGTTTGTTTTTCGCGCTTTATCCTTTGCAATGATACCTTCGCAACTACATGGCGCATCTAGTATCACACGGTCAAACCGCATGTTTAGATCCATTGCTTTGTTACCGTCCATCTTAAAGATGCAAGTATTTATTACACCACAACGCCTGAGATTAAATAGTAGGGCTCTTATTCTCCTAGCATTGGTTTCCAATGCAACAAGAATGCCTGTATTTTTCATTTTCTGTGATATATAAGTTGTCTTTCCACCTGGAGCAGAAGCCATATCTAAAACAGTTTGGTTTTCTCTTACATCCAAGGCATCTACTGCTAGACAGGAGCTGAGATCCTGTATATAATAATAACCAAGTAAATATTCTGTGGTTGCCCCTGTTCGAAAAGTTTCTTTTTTGACAGCTAAAACATCATCTAGTATTGTATGTTCTAATTCAAAGCCTTTAGATATCAGTCTTTCCTTAAGATCCTTAGTTTTAATTTTCAGCGTATTAGTCCTAATATACAATGTGGGGTTCATCTCCATCTTCTCTATAAGACCCTTCACGTCAGGCACGAATTGAAGAAATCTGCTTATTAACCATTCATGATAACCGTACTGCCTGGCAAAGCTATACGATATTGAGGAATTTGGAAATACAAATGTTTTCAAATAATATACCTATTCTTCTATGCCAAAATATTATTGTTATTTAATGGTTATTTAAAGGAGACATTCATAGGATTTGAGTAAGACATCGATAATAGAAATAATTCTTAAATATTTTCATTTGTGTGTGTGTGGCATCTGCGAATAATAATAAGTGCTTTTTTATATATTATTAAAGTATGCCAATGCCATGGCGCAATTTAATTGTTTTACGCGAGATTATGAACAGTTGTTCTGATTCACCACTTTCATTAGCCATATGATAAGCAGGCTCTGTTTACTTAAGCCATCACCTCCTTATTATGATAATCAACGAAAAAATTGAACCAATTTATGATATGTTGTAGTTTACATTTTTCTTTTCTACAAGGAAAATAGTCATTATCAAAGCATTCAGTTTTATCCTTGATGTACTGTATATGGTTCTTTCAATCATGCTTTTCTCATAGGAGGAATGCAGATGATGATTCATATTCAGGAATTTACAAGCTTGAGGATACCATGTACCACCACCA
>DASQRW010000009.1:0-24607 GCA_035642715.1 Nitrososphaeraceae archaeon
AATTTCATGAATTCCTTCACGCATAAACTCATTTGAATTTAATGATATTTGCTTTCCCTCTTCTGCAGGTGTTATGTATCTGTTTGGCTGTAATCCAATACTACCTGCTACTGTTTTGCTTAACGGCTTAACATTCTTTAACGTTAAATCATTTACAATTCTTTGAAATTCAGATTTTGACATAGTTGCCTTTACTATTCGTTTATCAACATTACTATTATCGCTTATCGGTGTGTCTGATATTATGTTAATAATATTATATTTGTCTGTAAAGTCTGAAATCCCAGCTTGAGTTCCGCTAAAGGTAACAGGTAGTAGTAGTACTGCTTGTTGTTGTTCTTCTTCTTTTTCTGAGTTAATTGCATTAAGCTGTAATTTTAAAATCTCTATCTCATTCTTTGCTGCAAGATCTTGATACTTAACATTTGCTAAATCAAGCAATTCATAACACTTACCATCACCTATATTGACATTGACATGCTTTTCAGGATAAAAGTTGTAAGCCAAGAGTCCACTTATCATACCTCCAATTATAACAACAACAATAGCAGGTATTGCGAATTTATAGTACTCTATCATCATTATTTTTTCTCCATCTTGTATTACTGTAAAGTAAATATGCTTCTCTAGTTAGTTATAGTCAACATAATATCTATGACGTCTCTCTACTTCTTTGTTATTTCCAGCAAGTACCATCGAGATTTCTTGACGTAAACCATTTTTTGCGTATTCTATAAATCTATCTGACTCTTGGTTTTGGGGATAGTAAGATGATAATGTATTTTCTAGATTCTTCATGAATTCTACTACTTTATTACGATATTCTTCTTTGGAAGGCTTCTTATTGTTTGTCACTTTAAACCAGCTGGTTGTACACGGGGCAGCGAATGTCCTAGCAAGTTCCTCAATTACACGGTCTATTTCAAAATAGTCCATTTTCATATTATATTGTAGGTAATAGTAACTCATATTCTGGGTGGAAACAAATTAAGCGCCAAATTTCCGGATCGGAAAAACTTATTCTTCATTTGTATTTAAAAATCATATAGCTAATAAAGCCAGGTATATTAACATTTTCCGATTTGGAAATAAATAATAATCTCGTTTATGAATTATATTTCTATCTTGCTTGATGAGATTGATAAGCTTATTCTTTCTATCTAGGCAAGAATGCACGTATACCCTCGGCTGAAATTGCTAATAACCTACAAGATATTGGATATGAAATAACAGAAAGAGCAATAAGATACAGACTTGGCAGATTAGAAAAAAACAATATAATACTTGGTTATTCGGCTATTCTCAATCCTAGTCTCATTATTTCAGAAAAAGAAAACCGTACAATTACACTTAGGTTTAAATTCTCTAAAGATATTCAGGTTCTGATTGACCGACTAAAAAACTATGTTAAAGAGGCACCATTCTGTGTTTATTCTGCTAGGCTAATTGGTGGAGATTTGCATCAATCAACAGCAGGAATGGAAATAGATTTCCGCTAACTGTTATAATATAATAATAATAGAAGTTAGTTTGTAGAAATCAAATCTAATGAAGATTAAACCTCTCATAGGACCACATGGAAAGATGCCTATCCTGATCAGAGATGATGATACTAATTTTTTACCAGACCAGATAAGCTTGAAACAATCCATTCTAAGGCGTGGGATAAAGGTTTCAAAATAAGTCTATCTATTGTTCCCTTCCAAAAAGGGATGGAAGACATATGTGTACCTCCGGAAATATGGCACGTCAGTTAGATTATTTAAGAAGTAGTCTTACAAATAACCTAAATTTTATTACAGCATTCAAACCAAAATTATTTATCTTCAATGGAAGTACGTGGTATGTACTATTAATCAAACATGATTTAGTGAAAGAATATCAGAAGGTTCCGGTTTAAGTCATTCAATATCTATTTCTTTGAAATTCAAGCGTTGAAAAAACTGAAAAATGAAAATCTGAATGTCCTTCCAGTTGTTTCTGAAAATATGTATTATTAAGGAATAGTTGAACGTGATGACATAGTCTCTCAGATACTTGGTGAATTATCTAATGTCTCTCCACTATTTGAGGAATTATCTGAGTATTTGAGGAATTAATACATATACACAATGAAGAATAGCAACATCAATTAAAATCCATAACTAGGTGTAGAATTGTGGATATATGGAAAGTTGAAGTTCTCTTAGTATGATCGGTATCTTAAATTACATTGTGCTAATAATAATTGTACAAATTTTACCATTAGAATAGATAACGTTAATCTAATCTAATAACACCCTTGTTACACTTATCAATACAACAAGAGTTTTATAGAATTAATTTGGTTTAAAGTATTGAATACTGTTGAAGCAAGATGGGACAAGCCACTGCACGTCAAATGGAATACCCTTATCCCCACCAAAATGACCGACGTAGAAGGGGCGATACTTAAAAGTAGAAGATAGTCATAGTTTATCTAACGGAATTCAAATGATATATTCTCTCCTCTGAGAGGTCACTATTGATTTAACTAATTGATTACTATACATAGACTGAATGCAGAAGAAAAAATAAGATAAAAATACTAGGGTTTTGCCTCATACACTATATTAAATGCTGTCTGAGTAGCACGTCTGAACTGTTTAAACCCTACTGCTTTTACTAATTCAGAGATACGATGCTCACCTGCTTGTGCTCCCAATGCAGGTCCATTATGAGCTAATGATGCAGGTACGCAGACTAAACTAGATGCAGCATAATACATACGTCCAATCGGATTTAGATTATCTTCCACTTTATCATTTGCAAATGGTTCTACAATCATCCATGTACCGTCTGAATTAAGTGTCTGCAAGACATGAGAAGCAGCGCCACTAGGATCGCCCATATCATGTAAGCAATCAAAGAATGCTACTAAATCATATCCTTCACCCTCCTTAGAAGGAAAATCAGTAGATGATGCTACTTCAAATGTTATTCTATCTTCAGATAAGCCTTCTTCTTTTGCTCTTTTACGTGCTATCTCAATAGATGGTTTATGGTAATCAAATCCTATGAATTTAGAATTAGGATATGCCTTGGCCATGATTATAGTTGAGATACCATAACCACATCCAACATCAGCAACTTTAGCACTACCACTACCATCACGCTTTAATTTCTCTTCAACCCTCCCTCCATCAAGTGAAGGAATCCATGAGCTTACAATATTAGCAATATAATTTGGTTTGAAGAATCTTTCAGTGCCTTCGTACAAGTTAGGATCATGATCACCCCAATCAACTCCTTTTCCTGTACGGAAGGCCTCAGTAATTTTTGGCTCATCTCTAAAAAATGCCATTGCACCTTGAAAACCACCAAGTGCAAATACAGGACTATTTTCATTAGCCAAAGCCATCGCTTGCTCTCGGGGAAGTGTGTATTTTGTTGTATTTGGATCATAGCTTACATATCCTCCAGCAGCTTGATTTGCTAGCCATTCCCTTACATAGCGTTCAGTAGTGCCAGTACGGCTAGCTAGTTCTGCAGGTGTAACTGGTTTAGAATCTGCCATGGCCTTGTATAATCCAAGTTTGTCTCCAATTATTACTAAAACAGTGCTCTCAGTTGCACCAAGATCATTTACTACTTTTCCCATAAAGTCTTTGAGCTTTGCTTCGTCTGTACTGTAGTTCTTGTTATTAGTGGCGCTACTAGTACTACTATTATCATCATCATTAGTTATTTTTTTTGAGTTCATAATCCCAATTAATAAATAGAGAACTATAAATAATTATTTTGAGCTCACTACCATCTCATTATAGGTTATTATTTCGCAAAAAACTAATAATATATAACATTCCCAATGGAGTAAAGTGAAGGTCTGAGTATTATTATGCTTTATGTGAAGAAAATAGATTTAATACATATCAAGTTATTACACATTATTGTTATTGCTTATTTCTTATTTCAGTTGTTAGTCCCACTAACCTTTCCTTTCTTTCTTTCTTTCTTTCTTCTTTGAGTGGATTGTTGAGGTTGTTGTTTTTTCTGACGATCTATTTCTCTCTGTAATTGAATTACCACTGAATATAGCTGTTTTATTGTAGTTGATTGTCTATCTATTTTATTAAAAGACTTTTGTAATGGTTGAAGCACCTTTTCTATCTTAACCAGTTGGTTTGATTGTTTTTCAAGTTGTCTTGATATGCCTGTCAAATTAGCATTGTCAGATTCTTTCTTCTTCTTTGTAAGAACTTTTGCCTTAGAAGGTTTCTTTGTCTTTTTTTCTTTGGTTGTGGATTGATATTGCTTGTCTGTAATGGGTACTTCTTCTTCTTGTGGCTTAGTGAGTAGGCTTGCTTCTCCTCCACCAGCTATATCTTCTGCTTTTGCTTGTACTCTTTCTTGTAATGCCTCTTTTTCCTGCTGCTCTTCTGAAGATGATGATGATGCTTTATCTTCTTCCTGCCCAGTTTCCGTACTTAGTCTCCACTTCATTTCTTCGTTTTCTGACATGTACTATAATAAAAAATGTTCAAGGTATTAAATTACTTACTATTCTAATATAGTGCATCTATGATTTTTTATATATCCTCACTATAAGAAAGAACCCGTATAATTAGCTGGTTCGGTGGGATTAGGTCCCGGCATGTATAAAGGTTCTGTTACTTCATTATCTAGTTTTTCTTCATCAATCTAAAAAACAACGAGAAGACATGAGACAATAAGATGACCATCTTATGGCGCAAATGTGCTCATACACTTTATACTCATCTTGAGCCAGCATCCGAAGAAATTGGTAGCTGTGTGATTGTATAGGATGTGAATCAAAAGACTGGGAAGTATAGTCAGTATTTAATTTCTTTCTTCTGACTGTTGTTTGTACAACTTGACACTCTTCCTAACCGTTGCCGTTTGATTCTATCCTCTACTTGCTACTGCCAAAAAAACACTATATTATACTTCTGTCCAATAGTTTAGACTATTCTAATATTTTGCTCCTATGCATTCTACCAAAATATTGTATCTCCTCAAATATTTATTTCCCAACACTAAACAAAACACGATTATGCTGTCCCAACATGTTGCTCATTAGCATGCCGCTGAAGCTCTTGTTGGGAGCTAAATACCATCCCACATTCTTCGCATTTGAATTGGTTTTGGGATGACAATGCAATTTATCTCTCGCATACACACAATTTATAATTACCGCAAATTAGTTGGCTCTATTAACTTAATGGTTTCAAAATTCAAGGATTTCATTATTTATTTTATCAATGGCAGATCATCTGATTACCTACACTTATTTAAAGTCCTAATGTTTCAAGATATGATCCTATTTCTTTAAATGAAGCTCGATGATAGTCATTCATATGTTCAAGGACACGATAAAGATGATACCCATTATCAAGCAGATTACACCTGTTGCATTTAATTCTGTAATATGGATCAATTCCTAAATTTCTATATGCCCTCAAAATGTCTTCATCATCAGATACATATCCATATATAGATAAGGTCGATGATTGATCTACAATTCCAGACTTTGACATCAGCAAGCCATTAACACATACCTTAAGCACAGATTCTGTTGTTGATGTGATTTGATGATGATCTTCATCTAGATCTGTAATTTGAGAAACTTTCATTAAATATCCAAAACACTGTCCTTCTGTGGCATTTTTCAGTATATATGAAAGCTTTACTTTCAGTTTCTGTTTCTGTTCTTGAGTCTGCACAAGCATCCTTCTTTTCTATGTTACATTAGTTTATAAAGAAATTGATTGTGAAATTTCTGACATGTCTTATGCCATATCTACAAGATCAAAGTCATCTTATAATTCTGTATCAGATGTGCTCATGTTCATGCGAACTATCACTACTCCTACCGACCCATGGTGTAGCCGTCTTAGACAAATGTATAACACTTGATCAGCATCTATGTACAAATACAAAAAGAAGAGGAAACTAAAAAATTATTATCGAGTGAAAAAATTAGAGAACTAGTATCTTTATGTAACTAAATCTAAAAACGTCGAAAGGTTAAATTAAATTAATTAATTGGTAGTCTGAGTAACATCCAGAGAGATTAAAATGATAAGAACAAGCAATAGAAAAGAGTTTTCAAGTGCATTTATTATTCCCCATTATGCAGGTGGATATGAACAAGAACAAGGTAGAAAAAAGCTATTAATTGCTGAGACAATCAAAGGATTATTTTCACAAACTGATGAAGATTGGTGTGCAATTGTTGTAGTTGATATGACTCCTAATAAAGAAACCCTTGATTATTTAATTCATTTAAAGCAAAAATACTACCCAAAAATTGATGTCATTTTTCTAGAACGAAATGTGGGTGCTGGAGTAAGCAGAAATTTAGGAGTCCTCAAGGCATTAGAACGTGGTAATTCTATAATACTTTTCAATGACTCAGATGATATATCTCATCCAAAAAGGCTAGAAGTCGTTAAAAAAATATTATTAGAGAATCCTCATATTGATGTAGTTTATTCTACGTTTGAAGTAATCGATGAAAATAATAGATTAATACCTACCGAAAAAATTTCTTCACCGATTTTAGAAATCTTAGAATCTCATTTGCAAAATCCATTAGAAGGCAACGGTATTTGGATAAAAATGGGAACAGAAACAGGGATTACTAATATAACATCTTCTACAGCAGTACGTATAAAATTTGCATATCAATGTCCCTTCCCTAATGAAAAAGCATCAGAAGATTTTCATTCTTGGATGAGAATGTCAGCTTTTGGAGCCAACTTTAAGTATACTTCCTTAATTCCTACTAAATACAGAATACCAAGTTTTATAAAATATCAAGCTTCAAGGACAAGGATAGGGGTAAGTAATTTTAATCAAATAAAAGCAAGAGTAGATAGCGATGGTTTTTCTAAAGCTACTGAAATCGCGCTGGCAAGAAATATCATAAAGCCTGAGGAAATACCAATGCTCAAAGCAAAATTCTATAAAAGATTGGCTAAATCTATGAGACGAGAAATGGAAAATGAACTAGCTGATGAGCTCTTAAATAAAGCCGCGCAACTGGAATACGAAAGCTTTGTTTACCTTAACAAATAGCTTATGTTGCAACTATGACTAGGCAATCATGGAGAAGATACAAACAATCTTCTGTTGACTCACAGACGACAGACAAAGATGGAAACTCAATGTTAAAGGATAAAAAAGTAATAGAAATTTTAGGAAGAAATTAGATGACTATTTAAGATACTCGAATAAGAAATCAAATGCAGTTTATTCGTGAAGGAGTGATTGCCACTCTACGGGCACGCGTCCAGACGGTCCAGGCACAGGCTGATCCAACGGGTGGGCGCGGGGACCGCGTAGCTTAGGCCCTGCAAAGAACTCTCCTGTGCGGTAGTCGTAGAACCAATCCTCCCCATGCTCGAAGCTTGTGATAATCGGATGGCCGGTAGTCGCGTTGTGCTTTGAGGCATGCTGGTTTGGCGAGTTATCGCAGCAGCCTATGTGACCACATTCGGCGCATCGACGGAGGTGTAGCCACCACCCGTCCATTTCCAAGCATTCGACGCAACCTGTACCGGTAGGTTTTGTGGTTGGATTGATACCATCTCTCTCAAGCTTCATGGTCTCTTCTCTCATTTGTACTCGAACTGACTGCCATAATATATATGCATATATGGGGCCAATCAGAAGAAACAAATATTGTAGAACGACAAGATCAATTAAAAGAAAAGCCAAAGATCTTACCTCTTCCTAATGGAGCTTACTATCTCCTAAATGATATGGAGCTTAGAGTTGTTGAAAATCTTAAAAATTCAAAAGGAGAATCACTTTGTAGCATACGCGGAGTAGCATTATGTCGATGCGGAGTATCAAACAAAAGCCGTTTTGTGATGGCATGCATAGAAGCATAAATTTCAAAGACGAAAAAAACTAATCGCTAACTCACTTATCTAATAACTAGTGACGTACTGTTTTGGGATCTGCTGATGCTGAATCTCCTGAATTATTTACTTTATTGTTATCGCTGCATATACAGGAACTAACAACATATATTCAGTTGAAGCAATTAGAACACAAACAACATAGGTTATTACTGATGATATTATATCTGGAATGAATTAGGGATATGACAGAGCAATCTCCTCCGCCACCATCACCACCACCACCACCTGATAACAACAACAAAAGTAAATTGTCTTCTTCTATAAAGATCCTACTTCTGCATGGATAACACTTGCAATATTAGGTTCTTCTCTTTTGATTACCATGTATGGAGAAACTATGTTATTGCCTGCAATCCCAGATATAATTAGAGATTTTAATATTTCATATAATACTTCTTCTTGGATACTTACAGCATATTTGATAGCAGGTGCCGTTATGACTCCAATAGCAGGGAAGCTATCAGATATCTATGGAAGAAAGAAAATGGTAATAATAATAATGATAATTTACATCTTAGGTATTTCAATAGGCGGCTTTTCTACCAACATATCCTTCCTGCTTGCTGCTAGAATAATTCAGGGTATTGGGATATCCATGTTTCCAATAGCTTTTGGAATTATAAGAGATCAATTTCCAAAAGAAAAGCTTGCTATAGGCATTGGGATATTCAGCTCTATGTTTGCTGCTGGTTCAGTAATTGGTCTAGCAGTAGGAGGAAGTATAATTGAGAATATCGGATGGCGTGCTACATTCTTCTCAACAATTCCTATTGCTATTGCACTCTGGATCATTATTGGCCGATTTACTCACGATAGTACTGACCAAACCCTACAACAGACAGAATCTGAAACTAACCAAAGTGAATATTGTGTCTCCTGTGGAAAAGTAATAGTTACTCCTCGATTCATTCCCATAGATATAAAGGGTGCAATATCATTATCAGTTACAATAATATCATTTCTTCTTGTACTCACTTATCTAGGAGAAGGTAGCAGTATCAATTCATTTGAGGTTATAGGTTTTCTCGTTGCAGGAATTGTGTCATTAATATTATTTGTATATGTGGAGAAAAGAAGTAAATCTCCACTAATTGACCTTAAGTTAATGGTACATAAAATTATCCTTCCTGCGAACATCATCATAATGATTTTTGGTATTACGATGTTTATGGTATATCAAACTATTCCCGTGCTAGTAAGAAGTCCACAGCCACTTGGATTCGGTGGGGATGCAATAGCTACAGCAAATGTTCAGCTTCCATTTATGATAATATTTTTGGTTCTTGCTCCTTCCTCTGACTTTATAATATCTAAATTAGGTAACTTAAAACCTACACTAGTAGGTAGTATAATTAGCACGATAGGATTCTTTAGCCTGTTCTTATTTCATTCAACAGAACTGTTGGTAGCAGTAAATCTCGCCATAATAGCAGCTGGATTATCATTAATGCAAGTAGGCGGCTTTAATATTGCTATAGAAGCTACTCCTCGGAAGTTCAGCGGAATATCCCTTGGAATGACAGTCTCAATCTTATTGGAAGCTCCATAGGTCCTGCTATTGCAGCAATATATATGCAGGCTAATCAAGCAACAGTTAAAGGTGTCATTGGTTCCTTTCCTTCATCAGCATCTTACAACGGGATATTTCTTACGGCTGCCATCATTTCGATAGTATCGATTGTACTTGTGATAATTATAAAGAGAAGAATGATGTCATTAAACAGTACTACAATTGACCATAGTTGATTCAGGGCGGTAGTCACCGTATTATTTCTAATTGCAATATTTAATAGTTTAATATCTGCCTTTACTTTTTATTATAATTTGTAGCTTTTGTAAGTCAATTATGCTATTAACTAGACTTTCTTTTATCAGAGTTATGTTGAGTTTTTAATATCATCAGTCCAAGCTAGTAGTATTATACAACTAACAATGAACAGTGAAAATTATTGCATTCAGCTCTCCGATGACAGAACGGAACTAAAAGATTTCTTGTCCAATAGTAGATTGGATATACATCTTGGAACTTTAGATGAAAAGGAACTTCCAAACATTCATCCCGCTTGGTATTATTATGGTCAACAATATTGCACCCGGCCCTCTCAATACTTCGTTCTTTTATCCCGCCGAAACACCAGAATCAGCTGAATATCTTAAGCATCAGAGCATCAACGGGCAGCTTGGTGAGATCAAGGACATTGTGCCCTTAGCGAAGTTTCTCGTCCCACCAGAAGCAGGCTGGGTAACTGCGCAGACGATCTTCATTAACGGCGGATTTATCACACGCTAGCGTGTGCACTACTACTCACCTGATTGTCGTACATAAATGATGTAGCATAAATTAGGTGAGAATAAGCGCAGACGTCTTTGACGTTATCTCATTTGATTTTAGTCAGCGGTTCATGATCATCAACACTGAAAAGCATATCTGGTGCTATTTCTAACCATTTTGGATGATCAAACAAAACACTTTACAGATATAATCTCCAGAATCTATCCACCGGTGAATATAGAAGATTGTCAGGAGAAGTTGGAAATGATATAAGCAAATCTCGTATTGAAACACTTACTGATGGAGTTTTTGCTATAGTCATGACTCTGTTAGTACTTGAGATTGCTGTACCACAGCTATCTCATTCAGAGGCGGCTATTGAGCTTTCAAAACAACTACTCGAGTTATGGCCTGTGATTCTAAGTTATGGAACAAGTTTTATAATTTTAGGTTTTTTTTTGGATTGCCCACGATTAATCAGTTCCACTACGTTAAACGAGCAAATCGAACCTTTCTCTGGATAACTATCTTTTATCTAATGTTTATAGCATTTGTACCCTTTTCAACATCTCTGATTGGAGAGTATGGAGATCAGCAGATCTCAGTAATTATCTATGGGATCAATATAAGCATAGTTGGATTTTGGGAATATGTACGATGGTGGTATGCTACAAAAGATCATCATTTAGTAGATAGCGATCTTGATCCCACCTTTATAACAATAATGTCAAGAAGATTTCTTTTAGGGCCTACTATTTATTTGATCGCAGTTGCTATATCTTTTGTAAGTATTCAGGTAAGCCTTGTACTGTTTATAGCTACTCCTCTATATTTTCTAGTATCGGCTAGAAAGGACAAATCTTGGTTTTGGTTTACCAAAAATAAGTAAATGAAACGAGGCGGATTCACGGGCTTTTTGACAGTATACAAGAAGAATGAGTAAATTCATAATGGTCTTGAGTGTTAATAGCTGCTAAACCATATATCCATACGGTTGTTGTTATTCCTCCATCAAGACATACCTTCAAACGTTTGGTTTCTCTCAAACTATATCTATACAGTATAATCATACATATTATGGCTAGAAATAGAATTGGAGCTGAGGGTAAAAAAGAGATTGCTACTTTATCTGTGCTTTTCTTTACCTTGTGTTTAGTTTTAAAAGTTTTTCTAAACCTACTATAATGTATAGTATTGAAATATTATCTGACATGTTAGGGATGGAATCATGACGGATTGACAGGATCATTTTATTCTGATTATCTAGATAACAGAATGAACTTAGTAATAAAGGAAGAATATTTCTGAATAAATATTCAAATTTAAGATTCAATAATCTAATAGACAATATGAGAAGCAGATTTCTACCTTCTTGAAATCCACGGTGAAGATCGCGATGAAGCTTTTTTCAATAGTTAATTGTGGTTTAATAGTAATATGAGATGATTGTTCGTTACTAATGTGGTACATGGTAAGTTGTGTTGTACACTTGACGGATAGGTGAAGGTTGTTGCAAATTCGCTGATGTGAAAAAGGGTCTTGATTACTAACTTTAATGATTGGAAACGTTTTTTTGACATCCACAGCGCAGCAGCAGTTATCTAGAGCCCTACTCTTGCACCAAAGAAACCTTTGCATGCTACTCAACCCTTGGCATGGCTCCCCGAAGAATGGAATCACTCCAGCACCTTGCGAAAGTTTAGAGCTAGTTTTCCAAGCAGAAGTACTAGAATATAACGATTACAACAAATGCAAGAAGCAGAAGATCATCTTATGTTATTATTGAAATAGTAGAAATAAAAAAGAGGTAAGCGGATAATGGAAAGAATAACTAGAAAAGATATTTACAGGGAACTAGAAGAACTAAAAGAACATACAATATTAAACTTGAATGATAGAATTGCAACGGCGGCCACAGACTAGAAGAGGAAGATGACGGTACTCGTGACTTAAGTTATAGAGTAAGTGGCGGCGAATTCTATAGGATATTGTATGCAATGAATAAAGTCCTACACAAATGGAAAGAAAGAAAGAACAAGAACGAGAGGAAGAGATAAGTGAATAATGCGGTAAGAAAATTATGTTTGTCGTAAGTGTGTAAGATCTTTCCGAACTGCTTTTGAAAGGTTTGATGATGATAAAATATATTGTGATGATTGTTTACTAGAACTAGACCAACAACAGCAGCAAGATAGAGAGCAGGATAAAGAAGAGAAGGGGAAGGTAAGCGCTTAATGATAGATCCTTTGGTTGGCTTTAGCGCGGGTATCATTATGGTGTTGTGTTATCTATTTGTACAGTTAGATTAGGGCAGATTGCGGAGAGGGTTAAGAAAGAGGAAGTAAGCGAATGATGGTCAAAAGAAAGGCCCTCCAGCTTGGAAGCAACTTCAGACATGGTATCAGGTGGTGTCTGAGAGTGACCGCATAATCCCTCTTGATACTGAAAGTCTCTTCGCAAAACAAATGAATGCTACTACCGTATCTATCAACGCTAGCCATGCATCACTAGTATCACACCCAGATCAGACCGCGGAATTAATCCTAAATGCAACAAGAGTTAGTAGTATATGAGTGGTTATGTGAAAAACTATTCGTCAGAAAACACTGCCATATTGATTGTCGATCCATTCAATGACTTTCTGTCAGAGGGCGGTAAACTATGGTCTTCTACGAAAGAAACAGTCAAAGGCCTTAACCTGATCGAAAACCTGAAAAATATATTATCTGCAGCGAGATCCTCGCGTATCAAGGTTGTATATGTTCCACATCATCAGACTGAAAAAGGGGATACTCAGACTGGAAATTTCTGGCTCCTACACACCAGGCGTCTTTGAAATATTCCAGGTTTGAAAAAGGAAGTTGGGGTGGAGAATTCTATCCTGAACTCTTGCCTCAAGGTGGTAATCTTATTTCTCAAAACCATTGGACTGCCAGTGGCTTTGCAAATACAATGTTTTGTCATTAATTTGTTGCCTGCTTCTCAATCTCGTTTTGTGTTACAAGAAGAAGGTTCTGTCCACAATGATTCTTTCGTAGGATTATTGAAATACTTAAAGATCCAGGATAACAGCTGGATAATGTCAAGCGTACACAAAGAACAGATCTCACTTTTTCCTATACTATTAATCAATTTTATCGGAACGCTAGGTTTTAGTATTGTTCTCCCTTTTTTGGTTTTTTTAGTTACAGATTTTGGTGGAAATGCTATAGTCTATGGGATGCTTGCTGCAACGTATCCTGCATTACAACTTATTGGGGCTCCTATTTTAGGACGATGGTCTGATATTTATGGAAGGAAAAAGATTCTTCTCTTAAGTCATGGAGGAACGCTAGCTGGATGGGTTATTTTCCTTATTGCATTAATTTTACCTATTCAAAACCTCTTTAGCATTAATTCTACAATAATTGGAACGATTACTATAACTCTTCCAGTAGTTATACTATTCTTTGCCAGAGCTATAGATGGTCTTACCGGTGGCAATGTTTCTGTTGCAGATGCATACGTTTCCGATGTTTCATCGGAAGAAAATAGGAGCAAAAATTTTGGGAAAATCGCAATATCTTCTAATCTAGGTTTTATTGTTGGACCTGCGTTAGCAGGGATTTTAGGTGCAACAATCTATGGAGAAAAATTACCCGTACTGGCAGCCCTGTTTCTCTCTTTAGCAATCTTAGCTGTGATAAACTTCACTCTAAAGGAATCCAAGTCTTCATCAGTAATAATAATTCCAGAAAAAGAAAGACAAAATGTTGGAAAAGTTTTTGCATTTGAATGCAAGGAGTGTTACAAGACTTCTTCAAGCCCACAGAGACTTAAATTCCTAGATGTTTTCCATTTAAAGCATATTTCATTTTTGCTCTTATTGTATTTTTTTATTTTTCTTGGGTTTAACATCTTTTACACTTCCTTTCCGATTCATGCTGTATCTGGCTTGGGGTGGACAGTAATAGAAATGGGAATATTTTTTGCAATACTAAGCGGTATCATGGTTTTGGTCCAAGGCCCTATTCTACATAAAGCATTAAAAAAATTCTCCGAGGAAAAATTAGTAGTAATTGGTAGTCTGATTTTAGGTACAAATTTCGTTTTGTTTGTATCAAATGATATTGCCTTAATTTACGGGGCAGCGATATTATTTGCAGTTGGTAATGGTCTAATGTGGCCATCCGTAGTGTCAATACTTTCAAAACGTGCAGGAACTATTCATCAAGGTGCAGTACAAGGTATTGCAAGTAGTTTTGCAAGCCTTGCAAGTATTATTGGATTAATAGCTGGAGGCCTTTTGTATAATTTGCTTGGGAACACCACTTTTCTAATTAGTGCCGGAGTCATATTCACAGTTTTTATCCTATCTTTCCGACTTTTGAGGATTAGAAAAGGTGACTGGTAAGTTGTTGCTTATTTTTTGAATTTGTTTTTGCTATATAAGTAAGATTTCGAAAAGCTAATTCTAGCAATAAGACTTTGAGATGATAAGTGGCTTCAGCTCCTATCAAGTAGAATTGAAATTCTGGTCTTATCAGCCTATCTGAAGTACGATTTCTGAGATAAAATGATTTGTTCCATTAGCATCCCTTTGCCACTTTGTAGTATCCAAAGTTAACGAATCCAGTTTCATTACAGAATTACATAGAGTTAATTGTTGGATCAATCTAGTGTACATCAACAGACAATGCAAAAAGTATTACAATACATTAAGAGTAATACTAGTATAATCATTTATGTCAATCTAGGACACAAGATTTACCGGTCATTTAAGGTCAGTATTCAATAATATGGATGGCGAATACACAGGAAAACTGATCAGCGAGCTTCGCTGAAGCCATAGTTTCAAAAGTCGGCTTAATACAGGCAATGTAACATAAGTTATGAGACGACCACTAATTCAGCTTCATATGTCGTAAATCTTCCTATTACTACCTATTTTCTTCATGGTTTGGTCCTACATTTCAAGGTTATATCGCAGGGTATCTGAATATGTCGATCGTAAATAGTTCAGTAGTTTAGTATAACATAAAAATAATCAGCGGTTCCCTTCTGTAATAAATTCTTCTCATGATTGTAGGAATAATTCATCGCTGCTATCGATACATCTTCTTATTTCCTCTTCATTTAATTTTGAAAAGAGTGGGATTCGATTAAGATCCTCTTTGTCTGGCACTATTTTATTTACAAATAAACGGAATAAAAAACTTGTTCTGGTATTCTAATTTCTGAATTGAGTTTATTCAAGCCTTCTTTATATGCATCTATATGACATACATCGATAATTTATAATTGTTGTACAATTATATTCTGATTAAGGGTATGGATAAATTAGGATCATCTCCTACTCCCAGGGTGGATGTAAATACTATAATGAGAAAATCCCAAACCAGAGTTTGGAAAATACTAGAAGGAGAACCAGAGTTTATTATTTCTGTTGCCAGCCCCAAAATGTTTTAGATAAATTAGCAACATCAAAAATGAACTTTTATTTTGAATGTGGACCTTGTGGGCATCAACAAAGCTATCTATGACACTCCCTTTAGATAGACTCACAATGATGATTCAAGCCTTTAATTAGGAAATGTCTCTTATTGTTAAGGAATTTGGGGGATTTGTTCTAAAATATGTAGGAGACGCGGTTCTTGCATTTTTTATTGTTGTTCCTGGTCATAAATCTGAAGGAAAAGTGGCATGTACTCGTGCTATACACTGCGCAAAATGCATGCTTCAGGTGGCTCATAGGGGAATAAATCCGATTTTGAATCAATATGACTGCCCTGAAATGAATATAAGGATAGGAATAGACATTGGTGAAAATGCAATAATACAGAGTGGGTGGGACATTCATCCCGACCTGACCAATGCAGAAGAAAATGGCATCAATAATAGCATGAACAAGCGAGGTCAGCCTCTTGTCAAGAAACCAGTTTATGATGTTTTAGGCTATAATATAAATCTCGCAGTAAAAATGACTGCACTCGCCAATCCTAATCATATGGTAATAGGCCAACTAGTTTACGATACTTTGGATGACAACCAAAAATCGTTATTTCAGAAGCTTGTTCTAAGCCGAGAAATATGGAATTATGTTAACAACAATACTGGAAGAAATAGATACAATGTTTATACAGACAAGAAGTTATAGTGTATGGGTTGCAGTTACCTATAACCCATACATGACTAGGGTATAAAATAATGTATGAAATTGATGGAATTATTGAAACTAATTTTTCCCAACTTTATCATGGCTAATTCATAGCAATACTTTTAAAAAATCTATCACACGACCTAATCAATATCTGATAATCATAGAGAAAATAAAAAAACAAATCATCATCAGTTTTCTATATATTACCTCAGAATGGTGGAAATTTATCATGATTACAATTCAGCTTCTTTAGTTGAGAGTATTGCTATGATTAGCATAATGATATGTAGTATTGTGGTTTTGGTTCCACAGGAACAACTATCATTTGCTAAGAAGTCGGCAAACAATCCAACCCAATTAGAGAATGGAGTCAAAGAGATGAATAACAAAGCAGTAGTAATTGCTTTTACGGAGGCTTTTAACAATCGTAATTCAAGCGCATTAGATAATCTAGTGGCACATAATGTAACAGAACATCGTCCAGGAATACAATACAATCTGGTCTTAATACATACAAACAATTTCTAAATAGTATGATAACAGCCTTTCCTGATTTTCGAACTACCGTTGATTATATCCTTGCAGAGGGCGACAGAGTGGTAGTATTTACTACAACGACTGGAATCCATCAGGGCCCATTCATCCTTGCACCTGTTCCTCCAACAGGAGAACAAGTTACCTTCAAAGCTGCAGACATGTATAGAATTGAAAATGGCAAAATAGTAGAACATTGGGATGTAATTGATAGCCTAGATATGCTAAGGGAAATTGGTGCAATCACATTTAGCGCACCATCTCCTATACCATAGGTCACATATTGGTTGTTTGATCATAATAGGTTTTACTTATCATCCAGTCAGGCTTTTGCAATAAGCAAATGCTGCCTTAACTTGTTCTTGACCTACAGGATATGCTCTTAGTAGAGTATATTTTTTCTTTACATGTTGTAACAGGGCTAATTTCTGGAGAATATTCTAAAGTTGATGTTGAATAAGCAGTCACTGCAAATAGGTAAAGCGATAATCCTAATACACAACCAATGGATGTAGAAATCACAAGTATTGACCATTTTATAGATCTCTTTTTTGTAATTTACTATGAGATGCTCTACACAGGTTGAAAAAAGGAACTTAGTTTATTGATCGGCATTCTTTTGATAGCCAGTTATGAGCGTACATCTGAAAATCTCATAGCCAGTAACGGAGGATAGATGTATGTGATAAGTCTCTGTGTGGTAGACAAAAGCATACCAGGGGCTTGATGTATTTCTTCCCTTCATTTGATTCCTCTATTACTATTTGTCTTTTTTTTGAAATGTTTTAACTTGATGCGGCTTTATTATTCTACCTTAATCGAAAGCTCTGCATTCTCAGTAGCGATTGAAATAAAGTTAATTCCCAGTACAGGAATTCTTATAGTATAGCTGCCAGGCTCTTCTATTGTAAACGGTATAGTTACAATCCCTTCCGCTGTATGCAATAAAGGTTGACCTGTCTGTTGAGAAGCCCTGAATACCTCTGTTTTATTATCCTTTAAAATAATAAAGTCATAATCTATGTGAACCTGTACTGTATCTGTACCTTTTTGAAGAAAGGTAACTTTATAGTTTGTTTCTTGACCGCTTTTAATTGGATTATGTGTTGATTCTAATTTACATCTAAAGTGCCACCAGAAGTTGGCTTGATATTGTTAGTAGCAGAGCTCTGCGCAAAAGAAACGGAATATGAGATACTAGAGCATAATACAATCGCAGTGAATATAGAGACTAAAATTTGGAGATTGTTTGCTATAGCTATCTTCTACCATCAGATGTTAAATATCACACGATATTTATGTGTCATAAGTCTGATTGGCTCAAAGGAGTCAATGAATTTGAGCCATATATCAAAGGTTGGAAAGGAGTAGGGTGATTGAAGTCCAAAGGATTGAACCGAGATCTCAGTGGGGCCAGTGGTTTGTGAACGATATTTGGCATAATATTAGGTTCTACGTAGAGTAAAGTATCAAGTAATAGTTACCGCTGAGGCTAGAACAACAATAAAAAGTTAATCCTTAATAGATATGTTAGGAATAATAGGTAAGATGCAACTTAATCTGTTCGAAACGAGGTTCAAATGTAAAATATGTGGGAAAGTTCTGACCACAAAACCTCTGCTGAACAAACATCGTAAAGAAGAACATAACAAGTAAAAATCCTTTTTTATTAATCACCTTAATACTTTAGTTGTGAGTGAAGGTACACGACATCAGTATGGACTACCAGTTTCAGCATTTTTGGGAGGTATATCATTTACTATTATGGCTTTTTTGATAGAGATGCATACGGATAACAAGTTTCATTATCCAATGATAGATAATATACCAAATTTTATGGAACTATCAGAATTGGTTATTGTAGGATTAGCTGCCTCGGGAATTTTCTTTATTATGTCGAGTATAGGAATGATACCTGTTGCAAGCGGTAGAATTAGGGAAGTCTCACCATTGGCTAGGTGTGCATACACTTGCATGTTAGTTGGATTCTATATATTATGTGGAGTTATTGCATTATTACTACTTCCGTTTTCGACCATAGCTGCCGTAGCGGTTGCGATAATCTCAGTTGTAGTTATTGTTATGTACTCAGTTCTTTATGGCAAATTTGAGGAATAATGGTATAGAAAACTAAGTAACAATACTTCACAAAATGAAGGAAGTGGGAAGAGACGAAATGTTACTAATGAATATTGTAAGACAAGTAATGCAAAACCCTATTCAGAAAAGAAATTGCTGAAAGAAGGGAAAAGATTCTACTATTAACATAGGCATCGTAATACGGATCTGAATGATGTTTTGCAAAGTTGTGCTACTACTACAAGTAAACTTCATATCCAATACTTATAACAATACCTTTTGGCTGAGCATTTCATATTGGTTGCACAGAGACATGACAGAGTTAGAGATATAGTCGATACAGCTTTTGTAACTTTGGATGAAAATACTCTTGTAGCTGAAGCTGCAAAAGCATTGTACACACAAGAACGATGCACTATAGTGGTCACTCATCTTAATGCCAGCACTGGTCAGAGAATCCCAGTCGGAATTATCACGGAAAGAGACATTATTTACAGAGTCGTAGCTCAAAACCGAGGACCATTCAAGGTTACGTTAAAGGATATAATGAGTGCACCCATTATTACTATAGATGCGGATAAATCTGTTGAGGAAGCCATGGCGATCCTCAACAAGTATAAGATAAATCGCTTGCCTGTTGTTTACGATAGTTCCATCATCGGTATAGTGACAACAGGGATAATTATGAGCAATGTTTCAATTGAAAAGCATGCTGAGACTGAGTTTTGAACAGATTAAGTTGCATCTTACCTATTATTCCTGTTATATCTTTTAAAAGATTTACTATCATCTTTTTCAGATTTTCTAGAAAGATCTCCTGCCCAGTATAGCGCAGAATTTGTTAGCATAGGCAATAATCTAAGTTTGTCAGATCCATAACCTGAATGTTGCATTGTATATATGTACATATGAAAACTACCCAGCTATTTGCAATTTGGATGATGGTGGGCTCTCCACTGCGAATTACCTCTCCTCCAAAAACTCGAAGATAAAACTCTTCAGATCGTTTCGGATCTGCCACCGTCAAGAAATGTGTTAGAATACCCTATCACATTTCATTTCCATGTTGTGGTTTCTATTACTAATAATAAGTACTGGAAAGCAACACTACATGCGATGCGAAAAGATGATTCATTCAGGAAGACAGGCATCATTAATAGGTTTGGGCAACTTCGTTTTCTCCGATGGAATTACAGTAGTATCTTTCGAGTAATAGATTTTCGTCAATGCATCATCTGTAATTCCACGCAAGTACACATCAGCAGTCGAGAATTTGCCTTTTACGTTAGAGGGTATGAGATTTTCTCCGAACTTCGAATCCAGTATAATTCCACTGGGTCTGGCAAGATCCATGAGTCTCGATGCTATGTTGAACGGTCTTCCAGAATAGTCGATTGTTGATCCATGTGAGACAACATTGGTCGCAGCACCTCTAGAAATTCCAATCCCTACCTTGTCAGGGGTATTGAAATTAATCATGTCATCTCCGTCGCAGAGTTTGGCAAAATCGGCAAGGCAAGCCAGCGAGGACCTCACTACGTAAGAGGCGACTTCTTTAAGATTAGTCTCATCATGGGGAAATGCCAAAAGCAGCCCATCACCAGTAGGTTTGACGAATGAAGCGTTCCCAAAGTACCTATCTATCATTTCAATGTATATCCTTTTCAAAAAGGCAGTAGTCTGAACGGATTCAACCTTCATAGCAAAGGACGAAAAACCTCTTACATCAATAATGACTGCTATGACGAATTCGGAGCTTCCCTGTACATTATCTAGGAGCTTCCGAAAATAGAGATCACTTGAAGGACGTGCATCCATCTATGTTCAGAATACCAATTTACAATATATAGTCCTTGCATTAAGATGTGACAACCAACTTGACTCAATACTTGACAGGCACGTGACTATTTCATAATAATCTTGGCAACTTCTTTCAGTTCATGCATCTAAAATAAGCTCAGCAGCACGCTTTGCACTTGCAAAAGATGCATTAGACAACAATCCCTCCTTGCCTACCCAGTCTCCCACTATATACAGATTGTCTCCAATTTTTTCATCAGGTCTTCCAGCCAATCCGCCTGCTGCAGTTGTAACAACAGCATTAGAGACTAACATATTGGGCAATGGTCTTTTCTTAATAATCACCTGTCTCCATCCAGGCTGCATCAAATCAAGGAGCTCTTCTAACTCCTGTTGATCCTCTCTTGGTTTTGGCTCAATCCAACTACCCAGATGTTTTGCTACATGGATAAGTGAACCGCCCTCAGGAGCAAGCTTTGCATATGCAGAATGAACCGAAAAATATAGGGGTAAGTCCACTCCAAGAGCAAATAAGGCATCTTTGTCTGGGAGGTTGTTAAGAGCGACATCCAAACACGCCATGCGTATAGGTCTCGCTTCTTTTGCCGCCTTTGACACCATCTTGGGTCTCTCATTATCATTGAAAAGACTGTAGGCATCTTTTGGACCTGCTGCTATTACAACTATCTTTGCTGATATTTGGGTCTTGTCAGAGAGCGTAACTAACCATCTAGAAGAATCTGTTCTTTCTACCCTCGTTACTTTTTTTCCCTTAACAATCTTTGCCTTGCCATTTTCGGCTGCAGCCAGAAGCCCATTTACAAGCGTCTGCCAACCACCATCTATATACATGGGTCCGGCGACATAAAGCTGGCGAAGCGCCGAGCCGACGCTCTGAATATCTGGATCGTTTCCATAAGTATATAGTCTTAAATATGTCTTGATCGTCTCAGCTAAGTTTTTATCGCATATTTTTTTGTCCAACCATTCTTGTACAGCGACACTTTCTAATTGTGAAAAATTAATCTGAGCAAGTGAATTCAAGAACTGACCGAGACTTACTTCACCTCCTTTTTTTCACTATTGGCAGACGATTCTCCGCTATAATCATATGATACTTGGTATTTCTTTCCATCTTTATTAGATAAGAAGCTCCTTTCCCTCCAGAAATACCCCCAGAGTGGGCAATACCTAGCTCCTTTAAGACTGAATCGCCTGAATCAGTGAGATACAGCGCATGTGGTCACTGATTGAAGCAAAAACCATGAATTGTTGTAGTCCTAGCACGGCCTCCAACTTCATTTGACGATTGTTCAAACAACGTTACTGCCTTTCCTTTACGAGCAAGCAATACGGCAGTAGTAAGCCCTGCAACTCCTCCTCCAATAATTACGACATCTAAACTATTGTCTTCAGTTGATGTCTTCATCGCTAGTGATGCTAAACTTAAACTTGTTTATGAATATTTCCGGTAAATCGGATTCCAAGTGTAATCAGAACCTTTACTATTGTAAAAAGCTTTTATATCTAATTTTAGTTTTGTTTTTATACGTGCCATCTTTAAAATGGACATCAAAATTTTTGTTTTAACATTAGTAACATTAGGAATACTATTTAGTCAAATCCCAACAAAATCATTAGCATTAGAGTCAAGCATATTGTATTCAAATATAGTACCTAATTCTAAAATTAGCAATGTAGATTCTATATTAGAATTAAATGATCTGTCTAACATATACAAAAAAATATCATTACAAACACCAAACATTAGTAGTATAGATCACAGTGAAATGATATCTGCAATAAAAGAAGCGGAAAATCGCAAGATGAATGAGACTTCATCATTGCCGGTTAGCGGTCCATGGAAAGCTTTATCAGGAACATTAAATTCTTCTACAGAAATACACACAGATATACAAAACACAAAACATGAAATAATTCTAGTCCTTCCCGATACGGGGAAGCTTTATGAAGGTATTTTAGCTTATTCAGCAACAACAGATGTTCAACCAGTGTCGTTTATTGGGCCAGTCAATTTAACTGATGATAAAAAAGGACAATTAATCGCGTCAATGGATGGTGGTAATATATGGTATGCAGTATCAACGAAGGAATCAGATCAAAAAATAGGGACATGGCAGTTTGCAGCAAATGCTGTTGCGGTTCACACAGATTCTGAAACTCCGTTCACTGGCAATTATACAGTAATTTATAGAGAAATAGATCCGTCTGAAACCAATAAGACGGAAACTGTTACATCAACTCCTTTTCAAGTAATTGGAAACAATACTGGACAAATTTCATGGATCATACCTCCTTCGCACGAAAATCAAACAGGAACTTTATCGTTTAGCTCATCTGAAAACATACAATTCTTAACTTTTCATGGACCTTTAAAACTAGGGGAGGAAAAAGGTACAAAAGACATCTGGATCCCTGATAATGGCAAAACAAACTACGATATAACAGTGGCAGATTTAGGAAATAGAGAAGGACTACTTACTCCCGGTAAAATGGGTACATTTACATTTGGTGGAAATGGTTTGGCAATATACTCCTCTAGTGAAAGACCATTTACAACAAGTTATGCATTAGTAACCCACTAATATCTCTTTTAAATTTTTTTGGTTAGCTATATAGCGATAGATCATCTTTGAATGCTAAAGTATTGGTTGCAATATTGTTCCGAACAACAAGAACTATATTTTAGCTTCTAACTCTCTTTTGTCCTCGCAGAATTTTTTAATTCGTTTCTAAATTAACACTATTCCTATCGAGTAGTTTTTAGGTGCATTGGCTTGCACTAACAAGGACTATGGGCTTTTCGGGTATCACCATCTCTCCCTAGTCTTTAGTATTGTACTATCAATTAATACGCTATTGTTTGCAAATAATGCTTGGTCTTGTAGTGGATTCATAAAAGCTTTAGATGCTGGTTCCGTACATCAACTTCATGTAGTCTAGAGACTTGCCATTCTCTCACATGTCAAGCTGTTGTGACGGAAGACAATCATGGGGGATATAATTGGATAGAGATAGAGGCTCTGTTAACTTCCCTATTTTATTGTACATCTAAAGCTGAGTCTGTCCTAATAATTTCATGGACATACTGAAGTATATCAGCAGGACAGACCCAGCTGTGATTGCTTATGGTTTGTACTTGTATTTTAGTTCTAGTAGCTATAGATTTGCATCCAAATCGCTTGAACCAATTATTAAAAGAACACATGTATCAATATTGAAATGGGTACAGAAATATTCAAAATTAGCAGATAGATTTAAAGTAAAAAGACATTTAGTCAAAGAAATACTTGTATATGAAACATTACTCAAGGTAAATGGCCAGGCTTATTGGTTATGGATAGCCTATGAACCAAATACTAAATCATGCTTGATGATTCATTTGTCAAGAGAGAAAACTATTTTTGTTTGCTATCGATTCCCTAAGCAGCTCAGAACTAAATATGGAAGAAAGCCCATATCTACTGATGGTGCTCTTTGGTACAGTGATGCTTGTAAGTGGTTAAGGTTAAAGCACTTTGTATACAAAATTGAAATGAAGAATCTAATGGAGAGATTTATTCAGCAGGTCAAGGATAGAACTGAATGTTTTGATGACCATTTTCCCTGTAGAATAAGATATTATGACAGACAGCATATAATGAATTGGTTTAAGATGTATATCCTATATCTACATCTGGAAACAAACAGAATAAAATTTACAGAATTCCTATTGAAAGCCAGTTAAGTTAACAGAGCCGGAAAACTACTTACAATCTATAAATATTAGGTGGCAGCGAAAAAGAGCTGATTCCTAATAATAAGGTCTTGATATTGTTATATCGTCTCTCCATCTACCCGAAAGTAAAGGTA
>DASQRW010000010.1:0-10773 GCA_035642715.1 Nitrososphaeraceae archaeon
ACCAAGACCACCAACGCCTCCTAATCCGCCAAGTCCGCCTAATCCGCCAGGACCTACTCCTCCAAAGCCGCCAAGGCTACCAAGACCACCAACGCCTCCTAATCCGCCAAGTCCGCCTAATCCGCCAGGACCTACTCCTCCAAAGCCGCCAAGGCTACCAAGACCACCAACGCCTCCTAATCCGCCAAGTCCGCCAGGACCATACATTTGCGCATTGGCTAATTGTAAAGTAGCAGTTGCACTTAAGAGCCCAACTATTGAGCCCAGTAAAACAGTAAACAGACCGAATTTTCTTATCATTGCTCCTATCTTTAGATATTACTATATAAATCTTATATATGTATATTATATAGATTAAATATTATTATTATTCAAATCGAAAACAGTCAAGTGCCTTTTTCACCTCCTAGTCATTGAAGGATCATATAAACTTGACGATCCTGTTAACATGTTATGAAAAATACAAACAGAATAATCCAGTGGTAATAAACATATGAGATGAACTACAAAATCTTCTTTCGTTTCATGCAAGGAAAAAAATAATAATAATAATCATCAACAACAACAAAATCTTCAGTTCTATCCTTTACATATATTCCATCATCTTTCAATGATACTCTTTTTTCAAATGAAGATGAAGATGATGAGTGCAATATATCTATGTACTAGTCCCAAAGAATTATTATGTGCTTGTGATGGATACCATGAACCATCAGAACCACCACCACGATCATCATCATCAGAATAAACAAAATATGTTTTTACCACCATAGAGGAGTTTAATCAAAGACCGCCGCATAAAAATGTCTCTGCAACTAGCATATTTCTGTGCCTTGAAATGTAGACTCATAAAATCTTCTTTTATGTATTGGGGTTCTTCTGTAGCAACCCATAACCAAGCTTGAGTACTAACAATCAATTTGTATCTGAGTTTTCATCATTAACTATGAAAGCAGTAGTTATTATTCTACTCTTCATTTTGTTCGGGTATAGATATGATATGTTTTGTAGATTGTATTTCCTCATATATCCAATACAATACAATACCACCAGATGATGGCCTCATAACTCCTATTAACAAATGGTTTTATGGCTTTAGATGTATATACTCCTTAGACTTAAACCAAGAAAATAAAATACAGGTATAATGCGTATATATATCTAATGACATAAGGTTTAGTTCTTTCTTTTACGTTCAAACATTTACAGATATTTATTAATCCAATCCAGATTTAGCAGTTACTACTGCTTAGCTTAACAGGACATTAGGACATTCTTCACATTCAAATATAACGAATATAATAGAGGCATGAGATTCACAAACAAATTTAGATTTTATATCTCAAAAATACATAGCAAAAAAATTGAAAGTATTGCTTCTTTTTATCTATGGATGAGTAGCCCATATATACATCTAGTTACTTTCCAAATGGACCAGCCAAAAGGTATGCTCCTACTGTTTGAGACCACGCACCACCGGGATCCAAATCGTTCGCTGGCTCAACGGTTATAATTAAATCAGTATACGTGTATGCGTTGACCAAGTGTTCATCATACTTTAGTGTGCCAGATGTAAAAAGCTGTCCTAGGCTAAGAGGATAGCCAGAAGCACCACCTCCTCCGTCTACAAGCCACGCCTCAAAAACCTTGCCAGGAGGTGGTAGAAAATCTGTTGCAATACTCACCTCTGTCGTGCGTCCATTTGTTGAAATATCAGCAACCCCAAAAAGTTGTCCTCCATATCCCACCACTACTCCGGTTTGTGTTTGTTCTGTTGTGCTAGTAGCTTGTGCATTTTCAAAAGGCAGCGAAATCAGAGCCACTCCTATAACTGATGTTATCAAGACAGCAACAATGCTAAATTTCATGTTTTGGATACACTTCCTTGTTATATATAAAGTCTACTAATTATCTAATCAACACATTTATTCTAATGACGTTACCCATTATAGGAAAGCATAATTAAAAGCAGAATATCATCTTCATAAAGACAGCTTTAGTATAGACCAAAAATATTCATCCAGATCGACAGTACTGCAAAATTATTATAAGTTACAAATGAATCTGTTTCTTTTAATTTCCTAGGCCTAATCTAATAACTAAGCCAGGCAAATAGCTGGTTATTATGCATAATTTGACTCAGGCTACGCCCATTTAAGTAACACATTTATAGTTGGTCAAGTTATATGAAATGAAAATATATATGAAAAAGGAAATGAAGCTCATATTGATGGGAGTAGGTTTACTTTCGGCTTTAGCTCTCTTCTTATCTCCTACCACAGGTATCGTTGTATATGCTCAATCTCAATCCGAGAATAGAACTTCAGCATTATCGGCGGAGACCCAGCAAAAACTCACCGCATTGGCTGATAGAGTTCGTCAAGTTGTTAGTGAGTCTGGTGTGAATATCACATTACCACAGGATGGAAACCTTACAAGTAAGATAAGTAGTTTGGTAGATTCAGATGCATTTAAGAAATTATCTGATAGATTTACACAAATATCTCAGGAGCTTGGAATAAACACAACAAACGTTGCTCAGCTTAAACAAGAAGCAGGTTCTAACCTCACAAAACTGGTTCAGAAACTTCAAGATATTAGAGACACTCCTTAGAATAAATTAGAAAATGACTGGCTGACAACTGGATGTACTTAGAGCGACTTTAATCTTCAATCATTACTACTTTTATTATTCTCTCTTTTTTGCAATATCAAACCATCCTATTTACTCTATAAAGTGTTTCAGATTTTATAGTCTGCTGAATATATTTTTCATTTAGCTCTTAATATAGTAGATTATAGTAGATTACATAGGGATTTAATCAATGTTGTTTGTAAAAAAGGAAATAACATAAAAGATCATATCATCAATAATTTTTGAAAGAAAATACTGTATTTCTAAAAATACTGAATTTCAAATGGTCTTTGATGGGTAATCAAAAGAACTTTTTAAGATAGGACATAAAGATCATGACATAACTTATAGGAGATTAAAAGGGTGTAGAAGCACTACTAATAGTAATAGATACATATCCAAAATAATCTTGCTTTTTGAATTAACTTCATAATTACCAGACGTCTGGTAATAATCAAGCATGTTATCTTGCATCAAGCAGCAGAAAATATCATAATATAGAATATTTTATATATAAGGCTGTGATGTTTATTTGAATGGACAGTAAGAGAGCACTTTTGTTAATTACTCTTCTTAGTATAATATCTGTATCAGCAATGGGAACTAGCCACTTAGGCACATACGCGATAGCACAATCCCAAAATCAGACTGAGCCTCAACAACAACAACAGCAACAAGAACGTCTTTTCGCGGATCTGACAGGGGATGGTTTGCCTATATTGCAGGTAAATACAGATGCATCAGGAAGAGCTACTTTTAATCTTTTAGGTGATGGAAAAACTATGTCTTATACTATCAACGGAACTAATGTAGAGAACATTTCCGGAGTAGTTCTAGGGTCTTCTACTGGTGGTCGTGTTACTGATTTGGTCTTGATACACTACGCCCCAACACAAGGTTTGATTGCAAAGGGTAACGGAACTGCAATGGGTAACTTTACATCTGCAGACTTCATTGGCCCGCTTCAAGGTAAGCAGATGTCTGATTTTCTGAAAATGCTTATTGATGGAAACATATATCTTATCGTACGGACTACGGCTAATCCACTAGGAGAAATTGGAGGAAAGATAACACCAGCGCTGCAATAATGAAAAGATACAATAGTAACTTTTTAGCAGTCTAATTTCTATAATTTGGTCAATATCGTGAAATAACCAGAGAGATAAAAAATTCATTATTTCTTTATTTATTTCTTAATACTCTCCTATTCTATGTACAATACATATTATTTGCCTCCTATACAGCAGGCTACTGAGATAATATATATATATATACCCAATTATCTCAGTATAATATGCAGCTAGTCTGTGGTTCATGACTCTTAGTTACATATATAGAAAAAACACATATATTGTTAAGTTATTACAGGTTTTCATTTAATGTCATTTATAGTGGGTATGAATATTATAATCGGTTATTCATAATACGCATATAATACATATGACAGCTTACTACTATGGAATTGGAAAAAGAATAAAGTCCTTTTATTTTAGTAACTATTAGCTCTTGCATTTCTAATAGATAGATAGATGCAATATAATTTCATGTGTTTCTAGCTGTTAAGCTACTCAATTTTTTTTATTTATGCGAAGCTATTCACAAATGTCGTCCTTTCTAATAGGTTTTTACATCTTTCAGGCAAGATAGCGCTATCTATCTTTTGTTCTTGTTCTTTAGCAAGTATTATTTGATTTAATGATTGATCTTTTGAAAGGTACCAGTATAGTAGTTGGTTTTCCTTATCCCATTCTATTTCTTTACTAGTAGCCCATACTCGGAATTCTGGCGAATAATGAAAATGATAAGGTACATATATTATAGTTGGAGCATCTACGACAGTTCCCTTTAGAATTATTGCAGCATATTTACTTTCAATATCAAAAAAAAGTAATGTTGGTTCAGCTGAACTTCGGATTGGATATGGGCGTGCTATAACATCCAAATTACGATGCGTTCTATTGGGTCCAAGAATGGAATAGTTCTCTAAATTCCAATTATCCTTTCCCTCTGCCGTATGATACAGATCGTAGTTCCAGTAAGTTGCATTGATCAGATACTTTTCAATCTGAATAAAGTGTAGATTTATGTATTCTCTTATATTTGGCGATTCTTGAAACCCGCCGAACTCGGTCAGAAATGGGATAAGTTCACGTTCAGTCGCAGCTTCAACTAATTGAGCAAATATGTATGGAAACTCACGCTTAATCCTGTACAAATTCTCAGGTATTTTTAAAAATGATCCGGCTGTAGCTTCAAGATTATAATAATGAAATGATAATACCCCACGACGTCTAACAGTTTCAAGCGAGGCAGAATCGCTTGGTAGAGAGCTATGCAGCTGTATATTGCTTACTTTACCTTCAATCATTGTATCATGTATGAAACGCAAATTGAACGTGCGTTTTATATCGAAAAGTGAACGTCTAGATCCAGATTTATCACTGTCAGTAGAAGATACGGTCCAATCTACTCTTGGCTCAATGAACAGAAATATGTTCTTATCAAATCTCCTTATTTCAGATTCTACATTGATATAGTATTCAAACAGAAACTCTGATTCAAATTTTTGAGGAGGTATTCCCACGGGATGGGGCTCGTTAAAGGGTTCAATACCCAGTATAGCAGGATGTCCACGATCATTGTTTAAGGATTTGAAAAACTTTACTGTTTGTCCGATAGTTTTTTCTAGATGAGTACGAACAGGATAATTTCTAAGTCCAGCTTCATGGTTTGTTAAGTCATTATTCCAAAAGGATCTAAGGGTATGCCTTACTAGATTATTAGTGAGATATGCCTTTTGCCATAGTTCGTCTTTGAGATTAGATATAGCTGTACGCTTATGTTTATCGTCTATAAGTGGACGCTTATGTTTATCGTCTATTGCTAAAGCCCAATCAGGAAATCCATCTCCACCAAAGATCTCATTTGCTATATCTTGATGAAAATCTAAAATTACATACAAACCACGTGAATATAATTCATCTATTATTTGGCTAACAGCTGTAAGGTATTCTCTGCCTTCAGGTAATATCTCCTCATCTAAGTTTGGATTGGGTCTGGATTCAATTGCTTTCCAAGATATCAATAAACGTACAATATTGAACCCAAGATGTTTTAGAAGGTCTAATTCCGAACTAGCAAGTTCAATTTCTTTTTCTAAGTCAAGTTGATTTAAGTTCTTTATATCAATAGGAGCAATTGGAAGATAAGGAGGTAATTTGGAGCGAGAAGCAAAGTTTACTCCACGAAACAATAGATATCTTCCGTGGGAATCACGAAACCATTTACCATCTTTAGATATGTCGCCAGCAGCTTCGCTGCCTTCAGAATATCCAATCTTATTTCTGTTCATTATAACTCTATATCATTTAGTTGTAATAATTAACACTTGCTGCTTATCATTATTTGTTGTTATTATATTTATATTTATATTTATATTTATATTTATTTTTATTTTTATTTTTATTATATCTCCTCTTTCTTATTGCTATATTATAAGAAATAATTACAAAAGACCAACTCTTGTATAATTTAAGCATCTGCAAATCCATGCATTAAATAAATTATTATTATTATTGTAGTAGGATTATTCTTAAGGTAATTTAGATCTAAAATGAGGAGCATGTATTCTCTTACCTTTTATTCCTACCATCAGCAGTTCTATTCCGGTTATCACGAGTGCAACAGCAATAATTACCATGAGTAAGTAAAAACCAAATCTTGGATAAACTAGTACTAGTATTGATATAGCAATACTCACTGCACCTGCACCCAGGCGAAACAGCCTAGTAAACCTTTCATATTCAATGTTTCTTAATCCATCGATAATCCTTAGAATTCCATTAGCTAATAAGCCTAATCCTAGAAGAATAATCAGCCATTGAGTGGTCAGCTTTGGAGTTAGGAAACCTAAAACTGCAAATCCTATTATGCCTAATCCTAATCCAATGCTGATTGCTCTAGATGATCTTTTTGTACCACGTGACGTTATGCCACTAGCTACCCTTTCTGATCCTATTATTATTAGAGTAATTTCAATTAAGAAAAGAAGAGTATAACTGCCAAGTCCAGGTGACAAGAAAATTGCGGTTGACAATAATACGCAGACTATTCCAACTATAACTTGTGCTGCACGTAGCCAGCTCGGAATAATGATGTCGTCTTGTGAAGAAGATTTCAATATTATCTATTCCCTATCTCTTTTATCAACTTAAAGATATTTCCTCACCTAGATAAAAACCTATATTGGAATATTTGTTAGGTTATAATGGATGGGAAGCTTTGTACCTGTTTGATTGAGAGTTTCTCATGTCTCTCTTTCAGAAGTTATAAAGGCTAGCCAATTATTTATACTACAGTGGGATTAAAACTTAATATTATAGGATCGAATTAAATAAAAATATCTATGGGATTATTTGGAACGTCTAGAAGAGTTGCAAGAAGGACTGCAAGGAGAACCTCCAGAAGGTGGGGAATGTGGAATAGAACGGCTGATCAAGATATGGCAGCGGAGCAACAGCCTGACTCATATACTCAACCATCACAGGAAGAGAGTCCGATGACAATCTTAAAGCTAAGATTAGCAAAGGGAGAAATAACAGCAGAACAATACGACCAGTCCATTAAACTACTTCAAGGAGGATAATTAATTCAATACCTACACTTTCTTTTCAAAATTTTCAATTCTTCTTTTATAATAATTTTCTTGTTCATATTTGGGCTCATATGAAAATCTTCTACTGTAACCCTATTCTGCATGTTGGCCAAGTTCGAAGTTATTAACATGCTCTTATATAGAGATTCAGGTTATGACTGAACTATATCCTTTGGGTTGCTGTCGAAGTACCTGAAAGCAAGTTGAAAAGGAATGAATACTAGTGGGGGAATAGATGTCGTGGAAAGAGAAAGTGTAGAGCAGAAGCAAAAGGCAATAATGCCCAGGTTTTTGATGATTCTTTTTTGTCAAAGGTAAGGTTGAATATTATAAATGGCAGAGTTAATCTCTAGAATGTCCCTTCTACTAGAATTATCTGTTTTCTCTTGTTTTGTTTCTTCAGATTTCCTTTCTCCCAATCAGTTAAAATGGCTTGGCATATACATATATGAAAATATTCTCTCATGTAACCTAGAGGCCAAATAAATTAATTAATCTGGATAATCTATAATCGTCATATTGTGCATCTTTCCTACCACTATTCATCATTCTTTTAAATCATGATAAGAAATATTGATAGATAGACGGTAATGAGTAAAGCTTAAGTAATATCATTAACAAAGCATCGTATGACTACTGAGGAATTAAAATTTGATGAGGACACTGAGGAAGTAATCGATGAGATAAAAACGAATTATCCATTAGCTGCCGCTATTTTGGACAGAGTACCTGAAATGGATATGGAAGAAGCAGGAACTCTTACATTGCTCGTTGATGGTGTTAGATGGTTGGCAAAAAATCATGCTTTGCGTCTCTTAGATATGGAAGATAAGGTTGTTACTGATCAAATGATTGAATCAAAGATCAATGAAATAAAGCTAAAATATCCTCTTCTAGGACATATTCTCGATAGAATACACAATATGAACCTTAAAGAGACCTACACAGGATTATTAGTTTTGGACTCACTTGAAGAGATTCTAAAGACTCGTCAAGTACAGGTCCTGAGAGAGAAAGGCTGAAAATTGAGAATTTATTTCTCGAAATTACTCAAATTCAATGAGTACTGCGTAGGCAGCATAAAATAGTTGCTACACACGGCAACTATAATTTTTTGTTAAGAACCTTTATTTAATTACACAATTTATATCATATAGAAAAATCATTCTTTGCTATTTGGTCAGTTGATCATTATTTAGATATCAACTTTAATAACTCCAAATAGGTTTCTTTTGTAATCTCACCCTTTGCTAGTCGCAGCTTCAGTATCTTCTTTGGATCGTTTACAATAAAAGTACTTTGTCTAAATTCATCCTGGGAATTTACTGACTTCTCTTTAACCTGATTCCATGGAAAAAAAGGCGCAAAGCTTCCGCGGAAAAAACCCTTTGTGGATACCATGTTTATAATTCTTAATAAAAGATTTGCCTCTTACGATTTAAAAATGTTATGGCAGCTAATATCTCTCGTAGCATAACAGTTATAGCTCCTTCTAATCCCCTCGTCACATTATGCCATTAAACAAATCATGATATGATTATAACGAGTCATAGGTTACATAAACGTAGAGTCGATATTTGCTTTTTTTGTAAAAGGTGAAAGGAGGAATCCAAAATCACATAATTTTGTCACCTTTTTTATTGTCACGTTTAATCCCTTGTAATGCATTCACTTTCAATCATTTATCTAATTTAGGCTTTCTTAAATACACCACCAACACCTTTAGTAGTTGCTTTTGCTTCTATTAGACCCTTCAGCTGCTTAGACAGTTCGATAGTTTCCTGCCTATAGTCTGCTATCTTAGCATCGTATCCTCTTAACACCTTACTGGCAGTTTGTTCATCTACCTTGTTTAAAATAACTGATTCTCTGAGTTGAGCTGCACCTTTAAGAACCCTATTATATCTATCTATAGCCATGTCAAGTTTCAACATAGTATACTGAGCATTGGAGTAGTACACATCCCAGAAAAAGGGCGAGGATATAGCAGCTTTTAGAGCACTATTAGACAGTTCCTCTGTTTGTACAGACAGATTACTATTACCATTATCGCTGCTGCTGCTGCTGCTGCTGCTTGACGAAGGTACGCTGTCCAGCAGCTGGCCATTTTCTTTCAATTCTCGGAGGACATGCTCAGATAAATGAATGGTATTTCTTTTGTGTCTCCGACCTTGTCTAAACCCGTTAATCCAATAGAAGATTATAAAGGCGATTATCAATGCCGCAAGTGCTACGATACCGGCCATTGCAGCAACTATAGCAGGTATTGCAATAGCAGCGATCTCATCTAGCCTAGTTTTAATACCTTGTAATCTTGAGTCTATCCTTTCTTCTACAACGTCAACTACTCTCTCTACCGATGAGCTGAGATTGGTAGTCAAAATACTGGGATTTCGGAGGATCGAAAGTAAACCATCGCCAGACGAAGGAGTATTAGTAGGGGGGGTAGTAGTAGTAGTAGTAGTGTCGTTTCGTCTTTGTCCTGAAAAAAGCTGTGCGTCAACCGTTGTTGTTGATGATGTCAATGCAGGAAATACCAGAAAATAAGTTAATAACATACAAGAATAAATTGTAAACAAGACATAATCCCAGTTGTTTCTTGTAGATGGTAATTTTGAAAAAAATCTTTTAGTCCATGAAAGATTCATATCATAACAAGCAATGAAAACATAATGATTTATAGTTATTGGTTGAGAATAACGATGGATGGATGATCAAACGCTAAAAAAGTAAGTAGGTCCTGAGCTTAAAGTCCATAACTCTCTGATTCATAAATGATAATTTCTTTTATTATCCCTACATAGCTTTAATTTTTCCCTTCATAATAATAATAATTCCAACCTCTCTTATAATACGATTAAGATACAAAAATTATAATGAGTTGTATCTGAAAGTCATATTTTTAGTCTAAGTTATATGATTGTGATGATAGATTATTAGAAATACAGTTATGATATAATAGATATCTAGGCTTAGTAGTATTATTGAATATATAGGCTAAAAAGACCAGGACGTAGTCAACATTTGGAAGAGAATAGTATGCTCTTAAATATTTAGAAAAACTGAGAGGTCTCTCCCTAAGATCGTGTTAATGATACTTTTCTTCCAGGGACATCTCTTGCTATGGCTCTGTTAACTTAAGAACATCATCTCATTTTGAATAAGTTTATTATGAATATCCGCAAACATGGTCAACTAATTTATAACATGATATAATTTGCACCTTTTCTTCTTAGTACAAGGAAAGTACTCATCAAAACTTTCAGTCCTATCCTTAAAATATTGTACCGTTCTTTCTATGACACTTTTTTCAAATTAAGAATGTATATGATGTTTTAATTTCAGAAATTTGCAGGCTTGTGGATACCATGTACCCCGCCATCTGATGACACTTTATGTTTTCCATATTTTATTACTAAATACTTCAGAAACTGTTCGGCTACAATCATATTTCTTTCCAATGAAAGGTGAATTCCTAAAACTT
>DASQRW010000011.1:0-8148 GCA_035642715.1 Nitrososphaeraceae archaeon
TGCACTCATAGGAATTGAAGTCAAAGGACTAGGGAAACATGGACTTGCCTTCTGTTGTCCCTCTATCCATCAAGCGGGTCATCCCTATGAAATCATTGGTACAACTGAACCAGTAATCTTAAACACAAAACAGGCAGGAGAGATGATCCAGCATATCAACCGGATTTGTTTGAAGGTCGGAGTACAGTACTTCGGAAAAGATAGTAAGTTCAATAGATTAAAACCAAAGATTCAAAGACTGGTTATCGATCCGACTTTACGAATACCTAAAGGCGAAAGACATCTTACATTACTATCAACAGCTGATTCATTACTTATTCGACATTCGGGTAAAGGAAAGAAGACAGAAGAGCAGCTTAAAGATTTCTTTATTCAGATAAATAATACACTCTGCGATCCAGAACCTTTACCAGAAAATGAAATAAATAGTATTTGGAAAGACGCATTAGATTTTGCCAAGACAGCAAAACAAAATGATGAAGCAAAAGAATGGGAAGAAGGAGAAGAGAAAGAGAAAGAAGAAGAACCATACATAATTGAAGAAGCAAGCGAAGCCATCAGAAACATATACAAATTTGTGACTATTGCAGAATCAAAGGATATTCTATACTATAAAGATGGTGTCTATATTCCAGGAGGTGAAGTACTAATAGAAAGGGAAGCTGAAGGGTTATTTGGTTATGACCTTTATAACAAAGATCTTGTTGAGATAAAAGGACATATCATGCGTAAGACATATCGCAGTCGCAGAGAGTTTGACACAGATCTAAATGTTATCAATATGAAAAACGGATTATATGACATATTAAAAGGTGAATTCAAAGAACATAATTCAGAATATTTATCGATTAACCAAATACCAATAGTCTATAATCCTACTGCAAGGCCAAAATTGTTTGGTAAATTTCTTAGCGAGGTAATATATCCTGCAGAAATAAGAACAGCGATAGAATTGATGGCGTATACATTCTATAGAGATGATCCATATGAGCTGTATTGTATTCTTATAGGAATTGGTGCAAATGGTAAAAGTGTCTTTACAGCTCTGTTAACTGCATTACATGGACAGAAAAACGTAAGTAATGTAACATTAGATTCACTCATAAACAACCGCTTTGCAGTCGCCGATTTAGAGAATAAGAATGTGAATATTGACACTGAATTATCCAGTGCAACTATAAAGGATATTGCAATTCTAAAGAAATTAACAGGTAGACAGCCCATAAGAATAGAGCGGAAAAATCAACAAGCATATGACACAAAATTATACGCAAAATTATTCTTTAATGCAAATAAGATGCCTGAAACATCAGATTACTCTGATGCTCATTTTAGACGTGAAATAATCCTAAGCTTTCCCAATCAATTTGAAGACAAGTCAGGAGGAGAAGATGACGAATCTAAAGGAAAAAACAAAGCTGATCCAGATTTAATAAATAAACTTACAACTGCGGAAGAATTATCTGGAATATTTAATATTCTAATGGTTGCTCTAAGAAGGATACTATTTAGTAGTAATAAAATACATCTAAACCAAAAGACAATTCAGGAAAGAAGAGAAAAGCATGAATTAATCAGAGATTCAATTGCTGCATTTATCAAAGATGCTATTGATGGAGCTTCTACAGAGTCAGACTATGTAAGAAAAGAGGACCTTTATGAAGCATATAGAAAATTCTGTAAATGTCATAATCTACCTATAGAACAAAAGGAGACATTTGGAAAGATTCTAAAGAATAAACATCGCTTTAGCGATGGTAGAGAAGCATCAGGTGAGAGAAAAACAACTTGGAAGGGCGTAAGGCTAATCAAATGGATTAATACTGATCCTAAACAAGAGACCCTGATGATAGAAGAACAGTAAATAATGAAATATTCTTTAATTTTAGTTTACTACTTTCTGATGTTTATTGAGATTGTGAGATGATAAACTAACTATGACGGAGTACGCTTTTAGCACATTATTAACAAATAATCGCGGTCAAATCACTAGTGATATTGTATCCGTCAGAGTATCCATAGTATCCATAGTACAACTCCAATCCAGAACCAGAATAAAGTAAAATATATAGATTGGTAAGTAAACAAGAAAGAGTAAGGACTGAATATGTACTATGGATACCCTGACAACTCAGACGGCTATTCTTTCAATCTGGATTAGAGTTAAATACAGTACAGAAGAATATCAAAATAATAGCATAGAGGCGCGTACTTTTGGCCAATTGTCCAATAATCTAGCAATAGATACCGAAATATTACCATAAAGCCAATATTATAACCATGTCAGTACAGAATACTATTTATTTTGTTTATGAGCTATTCAAAATAAATTATTAACCATATTATTGATAGACAAAATTCTTAACGCTTCTATCAGAATGTCCACTCATATGTGTTATCTATAGGATATCTAATGGAAAGAATTAGAAGATGAAGTCAACATGAAGTCAACTAATTGAGAATTGTCATCTCCAAAGCAGAGAACATAGTGGCAAGTGGTGCTTCAATCCACACAAATACCAGGGACTGCAACTTTCTTGAATAGATGAGGAGATGCGACGGTACTGGCCGGATAGTTCCCCAGCTTAGAGTTGAAATCACTGTTCTTAAATGCCTCTTTATACAGCTCAGTAGATTCCCAAACCGCATAGTTGACGAACACACAGCTGCCACCAACTCCGCGGTGAAGCTGCGTGGAAATGAATCCGGGCTGTTGCTTAAAGTATGTTGCATCTGCTTCCCAAGCTCTTAAAAAGTGCTCAACTTCCTCAGGTTTCACATTGAACTTATTGATAAGAATGACAGAACCAACATTTTTTTCTTCCATTTGCTCAGAGAGTGTCACTTTTTCATCCATTTCAACTAGTTTTATCATGGATTTCTCAGAGCTATTAATTTCAATATTTATGTAATAAAAGTTGTGCATCCTTTGCCTACTATTCCTGTTTAGCGGATTATAATAGATAGCTGCTGGGCTTGTAAGAACTGCAAACAAAGAGGTGATATTTGGTTTATGCAACACAACATATATGCAAAGGGCAAAGGTAATTAACTACTATTGAAAATAACGAAGTTATGCATTCCTCCTGTTGTCCATAACGTAAACTACCACTTTGATAGAGAGAGATTAACTTCTCTGCCGTCTATACATTGGTATAGAGCTGGTTTATAATATTCTTATACCTATTTCTAAGTGTTACGTCTGTTACTCCTGCTGCATCTGCAATATATCTCTGTATCTTATTTTCGTCTGTTTTAAGACAGGACAAATAAAGTACTGCTGCTGCAAGTGCCATTGGATCTTTTCCAGCAGATATTCCACTTTTGATAATATCATGCATAATATCTATTGCTAGACGCTTTGTCTTCTCGCTTATCTTTGCGTTGTTTGCAATTCTAATAATACATTTTATTGGATCTATCAATGGAATTTTAAGATCAAGTTCCATGATCAACAGTCTATATGCTTTTGCTATGTGTCTATGTCTGATATTGCTAATTGCAGTAATGTCTTTTAACATTCTTGGAAATCCCATTTCTCTGCATGCTATGTAGAGAGATGCAGCTAACGTTGCAGATATCGATCTTCCACGTACTAATCCTCTTTCCTGAACTTTTCTATATATATAAGCAGTCTTTTCTATTACTGAATCGGGCAATCCAAGTTTATCCTTTAATCTGTCAAGTTCACTAAAGGCTTGTATAAAATTTCTTTCAGTAGAAGTATGAGCTTGTGTTCTAAAGTCCCATGCCCTTAATCTATTCATTGTAAAACGCATAGCTGCATCTATTTTACGTCCACTAGCATCTTTATCTTCACTTCCAACGATTGTAGCAAGTCCTCTATCGTGTCTAGCTAGAGAGGTAGGCATTCCTGTTCTACTTCTTCTGCTATTGTTTACTTCATCAGTAGTAGTAAAGCTACGCCATTCTGGACGCTCCTCCTGAATATTATCTAACATTACCATACCACAGTTACCACAAACTATCTCGCCAGATTCTGGATCTGTAACCGAAGTCTGATCGTTATTGCAAGTTGAACATATGATTGAAGTTTGCATTTTATTTGAGAATGTAACATTAAAACGAGTGATATAATCTGATTAAAGCTACTAATAATAGTTGTAAAATTATCAGGTACAAGAGTAATTATAAAGAAACTCTATTACATTAATTGTTGCAAACAGTATAGGTAGTACAGAAACAACATTAACAATTACAGTCATTACTATCATATCTATTTGGAGGATGAGAAAATGATGATTTCATCTTAGATGGGTATACAATGAAGATATATTCCCTTGTAATAACTGCAGACAGAAAGGAGATAAGTGATACATATGTAGTAGTAATAGCATATAGTGCATCTGACGTAATATTATAATCGCATTAGATTTCATACAGAATGAGTGAAGTGGAAACGAACATCAAAGTGAAATAGGTAACTCTATCAATTGCATTGCCCAGTAATTCCTTTTAATACAAAGGATGATGATTATTACCAAATTGATAGTTTGGTAACATCAATAACTTTTGTTGCGATAGCATTGCGTTTGCAAATATCAGAAGAGTGCAATTATTACATCTTAGCATTAACTTATTTGTTTTAGTTGGCTTGAGTGTAGCCATCCAATTACAAAATGGACAGTAGACAATGCGATTCCATTGTATTGGTGTTGTTGTTGTTGACATGTAACTCATAGGCTAATCTATGGGAATGAAATAATTGTTCCGAGCTATATATGTAGCGCTTATGAAATTGCGGTTAGCCATATTATCTCTCTCTCTTCCTCATAGTATTCTTAAACCCTTGATCTACATCAAATCTATTTCTCTACTAAATCTTCAGACATAGAAAATCGTTTCAGTCTAGAAAGTAGTTAACGGCTTCAGTCACGGAAGAGAGTTATAAAATAATTGCAGCAAGAGTCACTATAGAGGCTACTAGCGTATGATACTGATCAGATATAGACAATCCAATGTTTATTCTATGATATCTACTAAGTCATCTATTGTTGCTTTCCACAATGTTTCTCCACACAATAAGGCACACAGCGAAGAATTTTCCACACATTTTGACACATACGGAGTGGAATGTTGAAGCCAGTATACCTAGGTATACCTGATCTACCTAAGAGCTTAAAGCTTTCATTATATTATTTACTTATAGTAGGATGGATAATCAAAATAACAACAAACTATCAAAGGTACTATCTACAAAACTATCAATAGATGACTATAATGCATTTCAAATATTAACAAAGTTAGAATATCAAGCTGGATTGATTAAAGAAGAAAGTACATCAGAGTTACTAAGATTTACAATACGTCATATATTAAATCAAGTTCATAGTCAACCTGAATATCTTATAATCAAACAACAACAGCAGAAAGCTCAAAACAATCAGCAGCAACTTGTTAATCCAGTTATTCTACCATCTACTACTGTCGCTGCCTCTCATCAACATCAACCATCTAACAATATATCTCGCAGAAACAGTTTAGTTAGTCAGAAAATGACACCATGGAAATTATCATCATTGCTATCAATGGAAAAGACGCGCCATACATTCTGGTAGTAATAGTTTGCATGATATCATCTCCAATAGTTAGAAAAGATGATTAAAATGAGCTGAAGGGGAAGAGATTTAGGTTGGACCTAAAAGGCAGCCCATGAAGGCGATAGAACCTTTTATCATACCTAACTTTACAATAGCAAGAATGAAAGCAAGAATAGATGCTTCAGTCTTGATGACGACGATTATACTATTCACTGCTGCTACAGTTCTTTCATTTTCTACTAGTCAAACATATGCTCAGGAAGACAACAACTGTGACCCGTCATATCCAGATGTATGTATATCACCTCCTCCACCAGACCTAGATTGTGGTGATATTCCAGACAACGATTTTACAGTTTTAGCACCTGACCCGCATGGATTAGACAGTGAAGGAGATGGCATAGGCTGCGAAAATTAAGTAGAATTTATACTTTTGTCAAACATTGCCTGGCTGCATAAATCATTACTATATTGATATCTATCTCTTTTGGACCTAACTATTCTTCCTTAATGTCGTCAGGACGACAGCAACAACAACAACAACCATTTAATGATAGCTATACAGCTTTGATATTAGAAGAGGCCGAAAAGCTTTACAATAAATTAACGACAGAATTGACAAATAGAGTTATGGCTGTGGCTGCTGCATCTGTTAGTGCATCATCGTTACCAGTACCAGGTAATAATAATAAGCAGAAAAGTCATAAGACAGATAATACATATCAAACAGAAGAATCCAGATATAATAATCAAAACAGAAATTTATAGCAATGTCAAATGAATGATGATAAATGATGTTATCCATAAAGTTATCAATAGATGGTTATAATGCATTTCTAATATTAACCTAGAATATAATCTGGATGATTAAAGAAGAAAAGAACATATCATTTCATGTACGGTTAAAATTATCGACATGAACAGATGCTTCCATAGGCGATCTTTCTGAAGACATCCTCGTACAATATATTCAATCAGATGACTTAAGCATCTATTTTGCTATAGAGGAAAGATAACACAACTAGGTCATCTAATGGATTATTTATATAGTACAATTAATTGTCCCAAATATGAACAATGAGGCAAAATTATTAGTTTTGCCAATTATTATACAGATTGCAGTCTTAACTGTTATGATTGTTAGTGCGTCTCCCTTAGTTTTGTATCAACAACAAAGTATAGCACAACAGCAACAACAATCACAATCTAACCAAACATCTTCTATGGTAAAACAACAGCAGCCTAGTTTACCAGGCACATCCTTTGAGATCGATAACGTGACACTTTCTCATCATACAGCATCAGTCAATGGTATTCAAATACACTATGTTATTGGAGGACATGGTGATCCTGTAGTTTTATTGCATGGTTGGCCAGAAACATGGTATGGATGGCATAAAGTAATGCCGGCCTTAGCTAAGAACTATACTGTTATTGCGCCTGATCTTCGAGGCCTCGGAGACTCTTCAAAACCACCTACTGGTTATGATGGTAAAACCGTAGCTGAAGATATACACCAACTAGTTACTCAGTTAGGGTTTAACACAATTTTCCTAGTGGGTCATGATATCGGAGCATTTGTAGTCTATCCTTACGCGGCTGCACATCCTACGGAAGTAAAGAGGTTAGTGGTAATGGAAGTCCCGCCTCCCATTACTGGTTTCTTTCCTCCGCCCTCCATGCCATTATGGTGGATCTTATTCCATCAAACACCGGACGTACCAGAAGCCCTTGTACAGGGTAAAGAGATGACCTATCTATCATGGTTTTATCAAAATCTTGTGTATAATCCAGCTGCAATAACTCAGGCAGCTATCAATGAATATGTTAGCCATTATTCTGCTCCAGGTGGGATGCGTGCGGGATTTGAGTATTATCGGGCTATTCCTCAGGACGCAATTCAAAATGAAAATTATTCTAAGACTAACCTTACAATACCTGTACTGGCGCTAGGAGCAGGGTATATTCCAGCATTCGGAGGTAATCCTAATACTGCTGCCGAAAATGGGATGAAGCTATTAGCTCAAAATGTAACAGGGATCATAGTTCCAAATTCAGGTCATTTTATTGCAGAAGAGCAGCCGGATGTCGTAGTAAAATTACTTAACAATTTCTTTAGTGGTAATTCTACTACTAAAACTAGTAAATGAGGATTTCCCATAATTCTGCAATTGTATTATCAACGTCATGTATCAAATCTCATTCTAGTCAGGTATTCTCATGTCAATGTAAATAAGAAGAGAAGAAGCAACCAGTATATGGTAAGTACTCGCTTCTCTAATACAAACAATGATGACGCCCAAATGGATAGTTTGGTAACATCAATAACTTTTGTTGTGATAGCTTTGCATTTACAAATAGCAAGAGAGTACAAGCATCTAGGTCAAGGCGCTGTGTATCCTAGCGGTATATTAAGGTATAGTCTATCTTTTAGACCAAGCATCTTCACAGCAGTGTTTAAGGAATCTATTGATCCTCTGAGTTGATTATTATTGTATAATAATTCTCCTTCTATACGAAGTTGTTTTACCGCGTCTAATTGTTCAGCAGTTAGATTTGATGCTGCTGATTGTGTCGCGTTGTCAAT
>DASQRW010000012.1:0-2272 GCA_035642715.1 Nitrososphaeraceae archaeon
CGAAGGATTAGGAATCGGATCAAAACTTATAACCTATGCTACTAATTATGCCATTTCAAGAGAAGGATGCAGAAAAGTATTGTTATATTGTTCAGAGAAAACTAAGCCATTTTATGAAAAATTAGGATATAGATTGGCTAATGACACATTTGTTATGAAATTTGAATCCTAATATTGTTAATATCATTTTAATTATATAAGTATGATTGATCATCTGGATTCTTATCTGCTTGAACCCTTCACATACTAGGGTTCTGCTATGAATGGAATCGCAAGACAAAATTACTTTACATAGAGAGCAATTTTGTTACCATTTTCAGTAATGTTTGTATAATAATTTTTGTAGATAATATTTGAAATAGGAAATGGATTCACTCAGCAAATACAAAACTCTGAGGGATTTGAACCTTGCTGACAGACGAGTACAGCTCTCATCATTTTGTAATTAAAGCATTTCAATAAGGCTGGTGGTTTATGAATTATTTTAGCCGACGGAAGTTGTTTATTGATATGTGTTGGTTAGAGACAGTAGAATGTGAGATAGATTTGACTCTATAAAACTCCCCTAAATTATAGATCTATGTCTGCAAATGAGCTAATGTGCATTGTTTACCTAATGTTTACAACTTAATCCTGTGCATTATTATTGAATATGACAGAATCAGTCAAATAGATAATGTAAATAAAGAACAACAACTTTCACACTGTCTGACGGCTTAAATCATTGCCTTATCTTCTTGCTTTTCTTGCTCTAAGTTTTTTGTATTAAATTCATATCTAGTTTCACCAGTAACATGAATTTAGTTTCATCACGTGTGGTATCAGCTCCTAGAACAAATGATGATAATATCTCTATTGCTTTATTATCAAGACTACTATACTAGTTCGGGTACTTCTTCTATGGTTGTCACTGAAGTTATTTGCTGAAATAAGTCTATCACCTTTTATGCTATCAAAAGATACCTGTCAAACTCTACTACCCAGCCCTTCTAAGATAGCTCAAATAGATGAATAGTGAGATCGATGATATATGGGTAAGTTATAAATTCGGAACCGTACAAAAGTAACTAGCCAACTCTGTATCATTATTATGATAAGATGCAATGACGATGATGACTCGGTCCCCCTTCTAGACAGGTTTCTTGCTCATCTTTTCAAAATGGCAGAATAAAATCTGAATTTTGCCTTAAAACATTCCTAAACGAACGTATATTTCCTAAGTGAGTTTTACTGCTTCTTGCTTGCATTCACAAAGCGCTCTTTCTTTATATCAGTAGGGGCGGTAACGTTAATTTCTTCTTGCTCCTTTTCTTCTTCAATTAATGTAGTTGTATTATCTATTGGTATTGTGGAATTAGTATAATCAGTAGCTTCTGACTGGTGTCCTTTCATCAAGACGCCACCTACTAAAAATATTCCTAGCAATACCCAAAGAGCAATTTCCTTCATACAGATACAGACAGACTAAATAATATATACTATTTCTATAACGGTCTTTAATAGTTATGACTATTGCCACGATTCTGACGTAGTTGAATGACATAAAAGAAGAGGAATCATTTTGACTAACTTCCATACAATTCGAAGATAAATTCTCTTCATAATGATTAAATAAATATGAATTATGTATTAGTAACTAGATATGGGTTTTCTCGTATGGATAATAGTGATCATAGTTATTCTAGCTATAATAGGCCTAGGATGGAACACATTCTTTTCAGGTGTCATGAAAGGTGCAGACAAAATAGGTATTACATCTATAGTAAAAAACGCAACAAATGATGCTGCAGAGATCGCTAAAAACGCATCTCGAGAGATAACTGGTAGCTCCCTATCTCAATAAGTTATAGATGGATAGTTTAGGAAAGCAGTATATATATATATATATATAATGTTGTTTTACAAGGATCTTCAATTCTCACAGTTGATATAACGTGCAAAGCTTGTCTTATTACCGCAGCACACAAATAGCGTGTTCCATGGGATATTTGTTGAAGACTTACAAAGTATTCTATAATATTTGACTGTATGAGTCTATGGTCACCAATAAGCAATTCATCTACTGTTTTGACTTTTACTATACTGCATATATTGCTTTAAGCATTGTATATATGTCGTTTTAGTATTTTCTGGGCTCTGTTAACTTAAGAACATCATCTCATTTTGAATAAGTTTATTATGAATATCCGCAAACATGGTCAACTAATTTATAACATGATATAATTTGCACCTTTTCTTCTTAGTACAAGGAAAGTAATCATCAAAACTTTCA
>DASQRW010000013.1:0-5780 GCA_035642715.1 Nitrososphaeraceae archaeon
ATTCTTGAACCAAGAGAAGGAATTGGTGGGCATTGTCTACCAAAGGATACTAAAATGTTCTTGCAATCATCAAAGTCTATTAAAAGTAAGATACTACAAGCAGCAATTGAAGTAGATCAAGATTATCGACGATATAGAGAATCTAGGGGGATCAACTCATTGATAGCTCCACCCTCAACGTCATCAGTGAGGTAAGTATACTAGAGACCAAAATAACCATAATATTCATTACGAAATGCTGTTACATCTTGCTTTTCCATATGGCTGCCCATTATTAATACTTCGTCTACTATTTCTGACAATAAGTCAGGCCAGCTAAATTTTTGATAAATTAATATACTAATCATAATAGACACCTGTTTAAAATTTAATATACGGCAAGGGTATATCTGTAGTGAATATCATTGGAATATGCACATCCTGAAATATTAGTTGATACTCAATGGGTAGAAGATCATCTAAATGATCCAAAAGTTCGCGTCGCTGAGGTTGATTATGATCCGAAGGCAAATTATAAATTAGGGCATGCCCCGGGGGCCGTATTATTTGACTGGAAAGAAGACATAAACCACCCATTAACTAGGAATATTTTTAGTAAACAATCTTGTGAAGATTTGATGCAAAGGGCTGGAATTAATAATGACACAACGCTGATCCTATATGGTGATTTTAATAACTGGTTTGCAGCATTTGCATTCTGGGTGTTTAAGTATTATGGTTATGATGATATTAGACTCATGAACGGGGGTAGAAAAAAATGGTTGGAAGAAGACAGGCCATTAAGCAAGGATATTCCTGAGTATCCCAAAGGTAACTTTAAAGCTGCAGAGCCAGATAATAGTATAAGAGTATTCTTAAACTATGTCAGAGATTCAATAGGGTCGAGTCAAAAAGTATTGATTGATGTTAGAAGTCCAAAAGAATTCACAGGTGAGATATTGGCTCCTCCAGAATACCCAACAGAACACGCCCAAAGGGGAGGCCACATTCCTGGTGCACTTAATATTCCTTGGAGTCAAGCAGTCAGTGAAGATGGTACGTTCAAGTCTGCAGAAGAGCTAAAAAAATTATATGAATCAAAGGGAATAACTTCAAACAAGGAGGTTATTACATACTGTAGAATAGGTGAGAGGTCATCGCACACATGGCTTGTCCTAAAATATTTGCTTGGCTATCCTGATGTGAAAAATTATGATGGATCGTGGACAGAGTGGGGAAATATGATAGATAATCCAATAGAAAAGTGATATATCAAAATAATACACAAGACAAATGCCTTGTCAGTCTACTTTATTTTCTTCAATATAAAATGGAAAAGATTGGCTTCCCTTCTTGTCTCTAAGAGTGATTGTTTATTCTCATCCGCCCATCGATAGATTTCTAGATCCGCTGTCTGATCATCAGATACTAAATGTATTACTTCGCCAATTGACAGTTTTGTCATTAACTCATCAAGTTTTGTAAGTGTGGCAGCACATTCAATTCCTATCTCAAACATTTCATGGTCAGGAAATTCTGCAAAGCATCTTACGTGTAATTCTTCAATAGTTGAAATTATCTTACTATGACAATTCTCAATAGTATCGAGAGCAGTTAAATCCTTACTAAGATTGGAGGGATTTATCTTCATTATCCATCCTTCTGTATATGGGAAATCATTTACTAACTTGGGTTGATTGATTATATCTTTATTAATTTCTGCAATGCTTCCTCTGACAGGCGTTCGTACGACACCAAAATATTTTATACCTTCTATTGTCCCTACACTTTTTCCCTTTTCTAATTCTGTGCCAATTTCTTTTAATTTTATAGTTGATAGTCTTCCAGCAATCGAGGCCAAAATGGCTGTGATCCCAATAGTTACTGTTTTGTCATTGTTAACGTTTGCCCAAACAAAGTTCTCCGTATCATAAAAAATACCTTCAGGGAATATACAATTATCTATTTTCACAAATTGATATATATAATGATACCAAGTTTATTCTTTTACATTGTTATAACGATCATAGCTAGATCTCCGATTACACACATACATCAGACATTATAATAATAATAAGGCATAGAATCCTTCTTTTCATTACAACCTATGTTAGATTTTTCAGTACCTCGTATATATATTCTGGATCCAGAGAGTTAGTTGGCCTGATTGGAAGAGCTATAGGAAGATATTTTTGCCACAGATGGCTTGCTTTGAATTAAAATTTATTCTTCTGGTAGCTTTAGTTATTTCAATGTTTGACAAAGCGGAGGTGGCGGCAATATGAACGGTTTTTTATCAATATTGCCATATATATAACATCATTTATTTATTATGCCACAATATAATAATGTTAGCCTAGGCTAACATTTATTAACTACTATAAATTATTTATATTGTGTCACGTGCTCAACTAATTCTAATTTCCATCTTCATAATGGCTATTCTCACTGTAGGCTTTATTTTATCATCCTTTAATCAGAGTTCAGTAAAAGCTCAAGACCATTCAAAAAAAGGAATAGTAGGTAGACATACGCCAGGTTACAATTTATTAGAAACAGTAGGAGATGTTTTAGATCCTGTTTCTTTTAATTCTGCGGAAGAAGCTATAATAGATCCTATGCATTATTTACGAGAGTTCAACTATGGTAGAGTATCTACTTTATCAGACGGAGTCGTACTTAGGGAATTTACGCTTATCGCATCAGATAACAAAGTCAAGGAAATATCACCTGGCATATTCTATAACGTTTGGACATTTAATGGAACGATTCCTGGACCTACGTTAAGGGCTACAGAGGGAGATTTAATTAGAATTAATTTTATAAATAACGGTTCAAAGTTTCATTCAATACATACTCATGGTATACACAAGGCAGAAATGGACGGTGTCTTTGAAGGTATAGCTCCTGGAGGAAAATTTACTTATGAATTCATTGCTGAACCATTTGGAGTATTTCCATACCATTGCCATATGCAACCTTTAGAAGAACATATATCGCATGGTCTGTATGGAGTTTACATTGTCGATCCAAAGACACCAAGGCCTCCCGCAGATGAAATGGTAATGGTGATGAATGGCTATGATACAGACTTTGATACAGAGAACAACTTTTACACAGTTAACGGAATTCCATATTACTATATGGAGCATCCTATCCAAATTGAACAGGATCGGTTAGTAAGAGTCTACTTAGTGAATATGTTAGAATTCGATCCAATAAATAACTTTCATTTGCATGCAAATATGTATCAACTCTATCGAAGTGGAACCAATTTAGTACCAGATGAATATACTGACATGGTAACCATGAGCCAAGGGGAAAGAGGTATACTTGAATTTAAATACAAATTTCCTGGACAATACATGTTCCATGCACATAAGACAGAATTTGCAGAAAAGGGTTGGATGGGATTATTTTCTGTTAAAGATTCAAAAGAACTCCAGTCCAATTCTGATGATGTAAATGATAATACTACTACTAGTATCGTTTATTCGCAGAACCGATCAAAGTTCAATCTAGAAGAGGTATCTAAATAATGGAAAAAGAAGAAAGATCGATCTATAGGCACATTTCAGGCAAGAAATTGATAGCCTTTGCAATAATTCCATTTGTAGTATTGACGGCAATGATTTTATTTCTTTTTAGTCCTATAGGCCAATCTTTTCTAAACTCTGGAGTACCCATGCCAGAAGTTACTATCGAGAAAATAGAGTTTCAAGAAGGTAGGATTGTGGCATTTATCCGAAATACTGGTCCAGTGGATATCACTATTGCACAGGCTGATATTAATGATAGAATTCACCTGGCAGCGATTGAACCTAGTAGATCTTTGCCAAGACTAACAGAGGCGCAAGTTATCATTCCATTTCCTTGGAATACTGCTGAACCATATGAAGTTGGGATCACAACATCTGATGGTGTGAGGTTTAGTAAAAATGTGGAGGCAGCTGCGCAAGTCCTAACTCCAAATGTTGAACAAGTCTTGCTGTTTGCAATAATAGGTGTATTCGTAGGAATTATACCAATTATGATAGGTCTTCTATGGTATCCCTTTATCAGAAGGCTCAATACAAACAAATACAATTTTTTTCTTAGCCTTACAGCAGGTTTGCTTGTTTTCTTGGGAATAGATGCAGTGCTAGAAAGCAATGAAATCATTTCTGAGAATGTTGCAGCAATCTTTAATGGTCAGGTGTTAATAGTTATGGTTGTAATTGTTTCATTCCTAGTGCTATTATATGCGTCTGAAACATTAACTCAGCGAGCTGCAAAGAAATCAATGTCAGCGAATTATTCGACTTCTTTATCATCTTCTGCTTCAACAACCTCGCAACAACAAGAACTAATAAAACCGCTAGCAATATCACTAATGATAGCCATAGGAATAGGCCTGCATAATTTCGGGGAAGGTTTAGCAATTAGTGCAGCAGTTTTATTAGGCAAAGCTGCCCTCGGTACTTTCCTTATAGTTGGATTCACGTTACACAATACTACAGAAGGCTTGGCAATAGTAGCGCCGATCGCTAAAAGCGGACAAGTCATGATACGAAAACTGATAGTAATGGGATTTATAGCCGGTGCACCGACTATAGCTGGAGCATGGATAGGGGGATTTCTGTATTCTCCTCTTGCAGCTGTAATATTTTTATCGGTGGGTGCTGGGGCAATCTTTCAAGTAGTGTATTCCATTACTTCTTGGATATCCCATACTAGCAGCCATAATAGAAAGACTTTGATAAATACATCTACAATAGCGGGATTTACTATTGGAATGCTGATAATGTATACAACAGGCTTACTAATATAATGATATATGGAGCTATGAATAAGTAGGAGTAATCAACTTGATTAGTAACTTGAAACACGAATCACCATTAAAAAGTGCTAGACTGGAATGGATTCGTGATGCTAATGGCGTAAAGAGGGAAGACCGTACAACTAGAATGGAGGATTACCTCGAGGTGATCTATGAGTTAATTCAACAGAAAGGTTATGCTACAACTGTAGAAATTTCCAAATATCTAAATGTTAGTTCTCCAAGTGTCACCAAAATGGTTCAGAGGCTAGATGAGAGCGGTCATCTTAATTATGAGAAATACAGAGGAATCAGCCTCACACATGAGGGGCTCCTTGTTGCTAAAAGTATTCGTGAAAGACATGGCTTATTGGCGGATTTCTTTAAAATGATCGGAGTAGATGAAGATTCTGCAAATAAAGATGCTGAGGGAATTGAACATCATTTGCATCCTGAGACACTTAAAAAACTAGAAGAATTTATAAAGATTGTAAAAAAGAACCCTAAACTTATCGCATCAGACTAATGGAAGAGAAAAAACTTCGTCATTGTAATCAATGTAAAATTTCTGTTTGTTAGTTATATATATATATATATATATATCCAGCATTATTACTCTATATCCACACGTCTAAGAACGCATATCATTACTGTGTTCGGTGTGATGCGAGATAGACACACATTTGACTCTGCAACTAGAAAGTGCACTTATAATAAAAACAAAGAATAGGTTGAATTTTATTATACATATATATATTCAATGTGACTGACTGTCACACTATCACAATATGTAAATTGTATATACTATATGTGTGAGATAGTTATACAGTCATTTAAAAGTGATGTAATCTACTAAGGCTATTATGACAAATATTCAATATGAAACAGACATAAATGCGCCAGTTGAAAAAGTATATGAATATTATACTAATCCAGACAATATCAAAGAAGCATGGCCACGTGATATAGTCAAAGAATCCGAATCAGTTTCAGGTTCAAAAAG
>DASQRW010000014.1:0-2679 GCA_035642715.1 Nitrososphaeraceae archaeon
TACTACAAAATAGAATGATGAATACCACAACTACTACTATTATTATAGCAGATTTTCGTAAAAGCACTTGTGTGTCGAAATAAACAGTAAACGCTATCAGAGATCAGAAGAAAAACTAAATATCGGAACTTTCTCAAAATGGTAATTCAATTTGTCGTGTGGGAGAAGGATAAACGGCAAGAACCTAATTATTCTATCAAAATTTGGTTCTCCGGTATGAGATCTTGTCCATCCTAGATCTCCTATAGGATTATCGAAAGAATCAGGATCTGTAGCAAGCCTATTCTGAAATATACCATCAAAATGAATCTCAATTTTTTCAAACTTTTTTAAAGTTGATTCCTTACTAGTTAAGAAATCATTCATAGTAATGCCTTTAAACAAGCAGTTCTTAAATTTTTAATACTACTACATTTGCAGAATACATAAATCAATCTTTGACTATGAGATTACTATGAAGTTTGGTTTGCAACATCCCATTTTTAGTTTTGATTATCGCAATGGCGATACTTCACAGATTGTTGATTATTTAAAGAATCTCATTATAAGGGCAGAGAATATAGGTTTTGATTCTTTTTGGACTATGGATCATTTCCATCAGATTCCACTGGTAGGAAAACCAGAAGAACCTATTCTTGAAAGTTGGACAACTATATCCGTACTTGCAGGTATCACTACAAAAATAAAACTGGGAACACTTGTGACAGGTGTAATTTACAGATATCCATCAGTTTTAGCAAAGATTGCTGCCACATTAGATGTATTGAGCAAAGGAAGATTGTTCATGGGAATAGGTGCCTCTTACTTTGAAGAAGAATCAAAAGCATATGGTATTCCTTTTTATCCATCTAACCAAGAGAGATTGCTAAGGCTAGAAGAGGCAATTCAAATTATACGTAAAATGTGGACTGAAGAACCTTCTGCTTCCTTCGAAGGCAAGTATTATCAAATTAATAATGCATATTGTAACCCTAAGCCAATACAGAAACCTTCACCACCTATACTAGTAGGTGGAAGTGGTGAAAGAAAAACACTCAAGATTGTAGCAAAGTATGCTGATGCATGCAATCTATTTGGATCTATTGAAACAATAAAAAGAAAACTAGATGTTCTAAAAGAGCACTGCAAAAGTGTAGGAAGGGATTATGATTCAATTTTAAAGACCAAACTTGATCTTGTAGTAATTGATGATAGTGAGGAGATAGCTAGGAAAAGGGCACAACAATTCTACAAAGGAATCCCTGAACAACAAATTAGAGATAGAGAATTTGCAATATATGGTACACGTGAAAGTGTATCAAGACAAATAGAATTGCTTGAAGAAGCTGGTGTTCAGTATCTTATAATGCACTTTGAGCCATCTAGAGAACTTGAAGCATTAGACACATTCGCAAACAACATCTTAAAAAAAGCTGCATAATGACATTTTAAGACTCAACTGAAGCTGCCTTTTAATATCTTCTAAGTATGAGCAAGTGGATTACATACACTAGTGTATTGCATCCCTCTGGGCCCATTTTTTGAATGATTTCTATCTTGTTCCAATATATCAACAACAAATCTAAAAATAAGTACAATTCATTAGGAAATCCGGCACAAACTTTTTTAAATAGATCTATAGCTCTGTCGTTTGATTTTAGAGAAAGTTATACGATAAACTATTCAATTCATGTATGTATATATGATAACAATAAATGATATTTTCTAAAAGAATTGAGGAGCACTTTATAGTGATAACATTCTTTGTTTCTGCAAATATAAAATATAAAACTACCATTACAACTTCATCTTTTATTCAAATTGATGGATTACAATATATAAGACTAAATTATGAAAGAATTTTCTTCAATATAAAATGAAGGTTTACAGATACAAATAAGCTTTATTCACTGAAAATTCATACTAATAGCTATTAACAATATTATGAAAGGATTTTATATATTTTTTATGTACTATCGAAAAATTGTTTTAGTAAAAAAAGGATTTATAATTAATACTAATAATCATAAAGAGACGAGAATAATTGAAGCCTCTATATTTTTTTTTAGGAGTAATTATGACAATAGTCATAGGAAATTCTTTTATTATTTTAGCCGACTCAGATAGTAAATTAATCTATTCAAATTGGATATTGATAATAAATTCTCTTATTGCTGCAGGGCTTTCTGCAATGATTCTTTTTAAGGATAAAGACACTAATGAAGGAGATAAAACTAATATTTTTCTAACACTGGGCCTTGTTTTCTGGCTTATAGCGAATATGATCTGGGCGTACTATGAGATAGTACTTGATATTGTCTCACCTGTACCTTCTTTAGCAGATTTATTCTTATTGTCTGCATATGGGTTTCTAATATATAGATTGATAGTCATATATAGGAACCTTAATCACATTGTAAATAAAAAAATTCTTTTTTTAATAATTTCTGGTACAGGTTTATTTTTAATATACATATTAAACTTGACTCTAGAACTTACGGAGCTATCAAATTTCAGGGGCCTTATGCTTTTTATTGTTACCATAGCATATCCTACGTTAAATTCTATTCTAACGGTTCTTGCATTGATGATCCTCATTGGGATAAAGAATGAAAAACATCACTTTATTCCTTGGATCTGTGAATTAGTTGGATTTTTAGCAATAGTTATTGGAGATAGTTGGTTTGCAATTATTGTTCT
>DASQRW010000015.1:0-5737 GCA_035642715.1 Nitrososphaeraceae archaeon
ATGTACAAAAGATGCTATCACTAGATTTCAATCCATAGTATGTATGTTGATATTTGATATTGTTACTATAAAGAGGAATTCTGCAGTACTACAGAGATATGAAAATAATCATTGCATAACTACTACTAAGGAGCAGGAGCATCTAAAATATGAGCATTGAGAGTTTCGGAACAACTGCTGCTACTCTGAGAGGTGGCTTCTTTGTAGGAGTTCTAATTGGATATGCATTGAAGAAGGTGATTAAATTAGTAGCTATAATAATTGGATTATTTCTAGCTAGATTAGCTTATTTTCAATATCATCAGATAGCTAACATAAACTGGAATAAACTTCAACAAGTTTCAGAAGGAGCGCTAACGACAGTTGCTAACGTAACAACACAGATTCTAGGGATTACTGGTAGTACTGTGAGTGATGGCCATGTAGCAGTAACAACAGCCTCCTCATTAGCAATGACTAGCTTTGGTATTCCATTAACAGGTAGTATCTCAGCAGGATTTACTATTGGATTTATTAAAGGTTAGACGAATTAAGAAATAGGTCTATAAAGATAGAAAGGGCTTTCAAGCATAGATCCTCCATATAATTTGCAAATGAAAATAGATGCCATACTATCAGATTATGATGGAACTTTGTGTCCTACCTCATCCATAAGTCAAGATAATAGTAATAGTAGTATAATACCTAAGAGACTGGAGACAATAATTTGGAATATCTCAGAAAAGATAGATATTTGCATAGTGTCAAGTAAAGATTTTGGTTTTCTTCATCGCAGGACAAAATTTGCTAAAATCCTTTCATGTATTATGGGCATTGAAACTTTAGTACTAAAGAGACATAAGCTGAAAGCAGTGATGCGAGAAAATCAATATCAATATGATAGTAGCAACAACAATATTAATAATAAAACCAATACTAGTTTTGGAGAATGCAAAGACAAATTGCAATGCATACTGTCCAGTCATATTCCTTCAAATAAGGACATCTTGCAAGACAACTCACGACTATTAGATAGTCTAGCAGATGAAATATCAATAAATTTTAAAAATATAACTGTTGAGAGAAAATTTACTAGTGATAATCAAATATTAGCTGGAATAACCATAGACTATAGACATCTGAAAGATTGGCAATCATACAAAAGAAACATCGAGCCACATTTGGAAGAAATATTTCAGAGAAACATAAACTCCTCTTCAGCAAATCAACACTATTATATTCAAACATATTCTACCCATCCTTTTATGGATATCTATTCTGTTAGATGTAACAAAGGTTTGGCATTTGATGCCACAATTTCAGCGTTATCCTCTTTTAATGCCGATGATGGCATAAGACAGAATATATTATACTTGGGAGACTCAGAGAATGACAATCCTGCCTTTAAAAGAGCTGATGTTTCGATCGGTGTTTGTTCAGACAAAAGACTAAACCCAGAATTAACCTGCCAATACCTTGTAGAATTTGATCAATTATCTATATTTCTGAAACGACTTCAATACAATGACTTTGTATTTTCAGATAAACTCCTCCTTAATCTTTAATTTTAGAGAAAATGCAACTTCAATCATCTACCATAGTAGTATTAGTATAAGAATCTAGTTTCATTAAATAGCATTCTTTAGCCAAGGATATGCCCGAACTTTTATTTTGTTCTACTCCCGATTTCCTATATCTCTCTTTTGTACTATCTCCTGGAATAAATGAAGTTATTATAATCTTTAATTCAAATATACAGCAACAGACACAAAGAAATACGCCACATTGCAGCCAAAACTGTTTATTATCCATCCTCTTCTTCCTCTGGCAGGAGTATTGATGATAGTTGGTTTAATACTCTTCAGTCATGTACTTACATCAACAATTGCTGCAGCAAGTACTGCTGCTGCTACGGAGATGAAAGATATGGAACTCGAAGATAAAATGATCAGACAGGAATTAGAGCCAAGCGAGACAGAAGAAATTGAGGAGGAGAAGGAGGATGATAATACAGGGAAGCACGAAGAGAAAAGGGAAGAAGAAGAGGAACAACAAAGCATTGATGATACCGCAGGAACAGGATTAGAAGAAGATATCATGATAGACGATAATTATTCATATGATGATGATGTACCTTTCGACTTACCTTTTGATAATATAATACTATTTCCTTAGGCCCTGTATTATTATTATCTATTCATATATTATTCATTTTATGTCTTTTCTGATAAGCAGGAGAAATCTTCATAATTAGAATAGAATGAGAATATTTATGTTATACAAGAGGCATATACACACACATTATGTCTTCATATGTTTTAATCGGCGATGTTCTTCTAATTGTGTTGCAGTTTTGAACTTCTTTTCACACATATCGCATTTAAACTTCTTGGCAAAGAAATCGAATTTCATTAAATTCTATGCATACTCAACTGTATATATATGAATATCAATCAAATTCTGGTTAAAGGCGGCCGCTTAATTAAAATGAAAATCATCAACTCGAGGTAATCTTTATTCATAGACAACTAGTAAAAGACCATGTTAAGAAGTATCCTCCTGACTCTGAAGAAACAAAAGTATCAAATGCTGACCTAAAGGTTTGTTCATCTGCTACTGATTCTTCAGATGCTTGTCCAAATGCAAGATGTTGTTCTTGCTGATGATGTTGCACTTGTCCATGCAACCTAGTCTTAAAGATACTCCAGCTATGGCTATACTATGATTAAGAGTAGTTTTGGTTTTGTTGTCGTTTCTTACTTGTTCCTCTCCTTAATTATGTGTTAGTCAAGTGTAGGAGTTTGGATGGTGTTATTATCAGCAAATTCGTTTATCGGTATTTTAACCAAAACATCCTTGCGTCAAGGCTAAACAGCATATGCTGCACTAGTCTATCTAAATTTCAGTTATATTACACTTTACAAATGTAAAGGTCTAGTCTTATACATGTGTGTATTTATTATTAAGATATGGTAAGAAAACAACCTCATATGGATAACAGCATGACGGTTGATGGAAAGAAAACAACACTTCATAGTCATCATAATTATGGTGGAAAACACAGCAGCCTTCGGAAGGAAACGGCAAAACATACTCTCAGATGTTTGATTGGATGTAATATAGGTGAAGGTATAGGAGCAGCAATAGGTTTTGCGCTTGGAATGGACATGATCTCAACTCTGATTTTAGCAATAGGACTAGCGTTTACAGTTGGTTATGCATTTACGATGATTCCTATGCTCAGAACTCTGTCACTAAAACAAGCAGCAAAAGTAACTGTAATAGGCGACACTGTAAGTATCACAGCCATGGAAACTGCAGAAATCTCGTTAGCATTTTTGATACCAGGATTTATGCATGCTGCATTAACAGACACATTATTTTGGACAGGGCTAGGAATAATACTACCTGCAGGTTTTGCAGCATCATATCCAGCCATGTATTGGGCAATGAGACGGGGACAACAGCAAGAGAATTAACGAAGAGTATGATCCAGAAATAGAGTAAATAAAATTTCCTTTCTTTATCTTTTGTATTAAAAGAGTAAAATTTGTGGTATATAGTAAGAAGAATATTCATAAACCTTTTCTGATTAAGGCAATTCACACATACTTTTTATAAAGATATGATATAACTATGCAATAGGAAGTTTTATGCATTAATGCAATCTACTGATCCTCCTATAACATGTTGTTCATGCCTAGAAGATCAGAACGTCATCACAGACGTTGAATCTGGCGAAGTAATTTGTGGCAGTTGTGGTATAGTAATCACTGACAAGGCTCAAGATACTAGTAGTCCAGAATGGCGTGCATTTACAGTTGAAGAAAAGAATAGTAAAACAAGAACCGGAGCTCCTACTTCTTTAGCTGTTCATGATATGGGACTTTCTACTGTTATAGGAAGAACCAACAGGGATGCTAGTGGAGAAATATTGAATGCATCTATGCTCTCTACAATAAAAAGATTAAGGACTTGGGACACTAGAATACAGGTTCATAATTCTGAACATAGGAATCTTAGGCAGGCTTTTCAACAACTTGATGTACTAAAGGATAAGCTCGGATTGTCAGATGTGATAGTTGAGAAAACAGCTTACATATATAGAAAAGCCTGTGAAAGGCAGTTCCCTCGCGGTAAGACGATTGCTGGAGTATTGACTGCAGCCATGTATATTGCCTGTAGAGATATGGGAATACCTAGGACACTCAAGGAGATATCTACAATTAGTAATATAAAACGTAAAGATATTGCAAGAAATTACAGAATGCTAGTGTTTGATCTTGAAATTGTGATTCCAATAGTTGATCCAATGAACTGCATTATAAGAATTGCAAACAGAGTGAAGTTAAGCGATAAAACTAAACGCCAAGCAGTCAGAATGATGAACAATATTGCTAAAGAGGAAATAATATTGTCTGCTGGAAAAAATCCTATGGGATTTGCTGCATCAGTACTTTATCTAGCAAATATTATTACAAAAGAAGATGATAATATAACACAAATAGAATTGGCTGAGGCTGCAGGAGTAACAGAGGTTACCATCAGAAACATATGCAAATGTCTAAGAAGATATACTGATTTGACTAACTAATTAATTACATATAATGAAAGAACAAATCTACTGCCATAACCTTAATTCTAACCGCTAATGATTAGTATCATTTACACCATGACCATATTAACAGTGGCAATGTATAGGGGTAGAAAATAAAAAGAAAACGACAGATAGCCCAGACAATTACTGAAGATGTGGACACATAGGGGAGAGTATAGAAGGTATTATTATTATAGGATTACCTTGGTATTATTTCTCTAGTATAGGCATATAGGTCTAGTATATGCATACGCCTGAAATACCAGCCATATAACCATCATTATCAAATGCTAAAGTCTCATTGGATGTATTCATTATCGCTATGTCAACCGTGCCAGCTGGTATATCTGCGTGATATAGACATGAATATCCTACAAGGGATAACGGAATAGGATTGCCATCATGCATATCTGGATTGTTCTGTTTGATTTGCATTATCATTATTATTGGGTAGTTTCTGCTTGTTATTGTTATTACCTATTGATGGTAACGATGATGCTCTAATATCTACAGCGCCGCGGCCATAGCTTTATTTGTCAATTCCGTTATTAGTTTATTGTAAAGCTTTTCGGCCTCTTCTAATATTAAAGCAGTATAGATATCATTAAACGATTGCTGTTGATGCTGCTGTTGTCCTGACAACATTAACGAAGGATAGTTAGATCCGTAAGAGATAGCAGTATTATTATTTGGATTATCATATATTATGAAATTACATAATTCAGAGTTCATTCTCAGTGATTCAATTACTGAGAGAGTAGCGAATTCCAAGATTAGTTTACCATTTGTTAAAACACTTTTCACTTCTTCATAAGCTGCTTGTTTGATTTTGTCAAGATATTCTTCATTATTGCTCTTAAATTGAGTAACAATAGCCTCGAGTCTTGCCTTTTCATTATAGAGATTTTCTATCTCTCTTCTTTCTCTTTTACAAGACATACGAAAAGAATTCGAGTTTAGTTGTTGATACTATCTTATTGTTCAATTGGTATAAATTTCTCTCATCTATACGCTTTTGAAATTGCAGCATACTTATCTCATTTCTTAATCTTTTAAATCGCTTTTCGACTGCTGGTAAATCGTTATTAGCAATCTCAAGAAGGTTAACAACTTACTTTACACCCATACCTTTGGCCTTGGATAATTTGTGTAGATTTAGAA
>DASQRW010000016.1:0-10328 GCA_035642715.1 Nitrososphaeraceae archaeon
CATATAATCTTGATATACATGCCTTATGACATTAACTCAACTCAGCTATATGTTATACAAATCATAAACTTTGTTATAATTAATAAAGAAATATTGTATGATGAAAATTAATTCATAAATTAATAGCAATTCTTTTGTTAATTTCAACAAAACATAGAGGATCTCCTGCTGTTCCCGTGTTCTATCTCAGAATATGAGCTTATACGCCTAGTTTTCTTCTCCTTAATTCTTACAAAAGCAGGTATTATCCAATTTGATTGATATATATAGATATATATATATATATATATTGATGCTTATATCCCCTATAATTAAAGCCATCTCATAAAATACTTGATGCGACCAAGAAAATCATTCCAAGTGATTATACATTTCTTATCTGGATCTTACTCTAACTAATGTAATCTTTGTATCCAAAAAAGATGTTATCATATCCTTTTGTTTAATATCATAAAAGCTGACATTTGGACCCAGAAAATGTGCAAAGGAAATCAACTCTTTTAGGTTGTTATTCTGATGACTTTCTGAAGCGCCATTGGACTTCATATATTGATAAAATTCATTAAAAAAGTAGAGTTTATGGAGTTTGAGATAGACATAATTTTTTTGACTGTCGTAGTACAACAGCCTTATCATTAGTAATGACTAGCTTTGGCATTCTTCTCACAGGTAGTATGTCATCAGGATTTACTATTGGATTTATTAAAGGTTAGACGAATTAAGAAATGGGTCTTCAAAGATAAAAAGGCTTTCAAGCATAGATCCTCCATATAATTTGCAAATGAAAATAGATGCCATACTATCAGATTATGATGGAACTTTGTGTCCTACCTCTTCTATAAGTCAAGATAATAGTAATAGTAGTAGTAGAATACCTGAGAGACTGGAGACAATAATTTGGAATATCTCAGAAAAGATAGATGTTTGCATAGTGTCAAGTAAAGATTTTGGTTTTCTTCATCGCAGGACAAAATTTGCTAAAATCCTTTCATGCATTATGGGTATTGAAACTTTAGTACTCAAGAGACATAAGCTGAAAGCAGTGATGCGAGAAAATCAATATGATAATGACGATGACAGCAACAACAAAAACATTAATAATAAAACCAATACTAGTTTTGGAGAATGCAAAGACAAATTGCAATGCATACTGTCCAGTCATATTCCTTCAAACAAGGACATCTTGCAAGACAACTCACGACTATTAGATAGTCTAGCAGATGAAATATCAATAAATTTTAAAAATATAACTATTGAGAGAAAGTTTACTAGTGATAATCAAATATTGGCTGGAATTACTATAGACTATAGACATTTGAAAGAATGGCAATCATACAAAAGAAAGACGGAGCCACTTTTGAAAGAAATGATTCAGAGGAACATACAATCCTCTTCATCATATGAGCTATATGTTCAAACATATTCTACTCATCCTTTTATCGATGTCTACTCTGTTAGATGTGACAAAGGCTTAGCATTTGATGCGACCATTGCAGAGTTAGCTTGTTTTAATGCTGATGATGATAGAAGACAGAGTATATTATACTTAGGAGACTCTGAGAATGACAATCTTGCTTTTAAAAGAGCGGATGTTTCGATCGGTGTTTGTTCTGACAAAAGATTAAACCCAAAATTAACCTGCCAATATCTTGTACAATTTAATCAATTATCTATATTTCTGAAAAGACTTCAATACAACAACTTTGTATTTTCAGATAAGCTTCTCCTTAACCTTTAAGTTCAGAGAAAATCCATATTCTATCAATAATTGTCAAAATATTTGTCTGTTTGGACACATGTTGTTGTTGTTTAGATATGTTGCCTCTAGAGCTTTGATCTGAATGGCTTATTTTTCCTTATAATATTATCAGTATATTTGGCTGATTTGCTTGCGTTAGTGATGGTACCACTTTAGGAGCGAAAAATATTCTCTTTTCTAGATAGATTAGAAATAAGCTATTGATAGAATTAGTAACCTCTAAACTATATTGATTATGAAATTGTTGTTGCTGATTGTTTTGAGCTTTCAATTGTTCTTGTTGTTCTAGATAATCATGGAAAAACTGTTGACTGGGGTCTCGAGATTAATAAAGATTATGTCATCGAAGAGGTCACGATAGCTAAAAAAATAAAAGATGGGAAGATTGCTATTCTTAATGTTGGTAACCTAGAATAGCAAACATTCTTTACTCTACTTCTCTACTTTTAACAGTTTTATTATTGTACCAAATATTGGTGTGTTCCCAAAGTGGTTATTGATCTTGGTTGGATCAACCCATATACTTATGGCATTGTTATCCATCATTGTTATGCTGACTGGAACATCAGGCACTGGTCCTTGTCTCATGGTTATAGTTGCGGTTCCATTATACACTGTTGTGGAGTTATTTGGCATTGACATATCTGCAAGTGTAAAGTCATACATCTTATGATCATGCATAGCAGATCCATTTGTCATTACCATATTAAATTTGGAATTAAATGTTGCATTTGGAAGACTACCTGTTGCGATCGTGGCATTTGCAGTAGTAGAGGTTTGATTGCCTCCTCCACCTTGTGTTTTGTTGTCCATCGATAGACTGCCTTCCCAGAGACCTGAAACTATCCATGTAGGATTTCCATTTTCATCATTTTGTAAACTTGCGATGGTTCCGAATGCATATGACCCTGGTTTCATCATCATCTTGTCATGATGAGAATATCCTTGTTTTTGTTGGGGATATGCCATGGCGCTACTTTGCATCGCTCCTGATATCAGTATCGCTGCAGATACAATGAATAATACTGGGAGTAGTTTTGTTTTTATCATTGCAAGGCAGATACTATCTGAACCTCATTATTAAGCTTTCATTTTCCATGTTACTGTGCTTAAGGAGCTCAAATTAGCTGTTTTTAGTGGATATATTAACAGGTAGCACCGCGACTAATGGTTAAGGTATCTCCACGAAAAGTTAGCTGACTTAATTGGTGGAAGTTTTGTTGTATAGTGGAGGTAGTGGATGCAGCGTCTAATAATACCTCCACTGATTTTACAGTAATTTTAAGCACGAATTAAGATATGACAGCGGTGGTGGAGAAAGTAGAGGTATTTTCTCTACCCTTAGAGGTGCCACTCTTCTTACAATCTTAAACACTTCAAGCTAAAATGGACAACACAGATGACCCAAGAAAGATGACATCTGAAGGAATAGTTCCATACATGTTGAGTCCAATTGGCGGAGTTGCCTAGTTTATTTCAATTCTCTGATGAAATTTGCTTGATGAATCAATAAATAAAATTTCAGAAATCAAATTTGAATTCTATGTTTTGAAACCACAAAATAGTAACAATATTGTAAATTTGGCTACTTCATAACAGAATATACCTGCAACAGCTTGGATAACTCTAGCAATAATTTTGGGTTCCACACTTCTAATCACCATATATATAGCAAAACTATGTTAAGCTATGTCATAAAATAGTAAAAGGTTATCGTAAAATGATACTTGGTCTATCTTACCTAAAGACTTCAGCATAATCCTTTGCAAATTGTGCAAATGATATTGGTTTTCTTCCTGTAATATGTTCAACTGCAGCAGTCGTTTCTGATCCATAGCCTGCTCTAATAATTCTAAATAACTCTATCATAATATCGATATACCAATCGCTCATACCAATCTGTTCCATTCCTTTCCGTGTGTCATCTTCACTTATGTCTATATATGATATTTTCTTACCGACTTCATTAGAAAGGATATCTGCCACTTGTCTATATGATAATGCGTCTTGGCCAGTAATATCATATGCCTTATTATGATGTTGTTGGCTTCCCCCCCCATTGCCGTTATTAGTCAGCATCCTTGCAGCTATAGTCGCGATATCTCTAGTGTCTACAAAACTCATTTTTCCATCTCCTGCAGGAACATAAAATGCATTTTGGGTTCTTATTGTATGACCAAATTGAGTTACCAAATTTTGCATAAATGCAGGCGGGCGTAAGAAGGTATAGGCTACTCCAGAGTCTCCTATTATTTTTTCTTCCTCTCCATGCAAACGTAAAATTGTAGATCCGCGCTCAGAATCAGCTCCCATAGCAGATAACTTTACAATATATTCGACACCATTTTTCTTTGCTTCTTTTACTAAATTAGAGCAAATATCTGTTACGTCAGGGACAGGTAGTGTTTGTAAGTATAGTTTATCTACTTTGTTTAAAGCATCTGCGACAGTTTCTGGCTTTGTATAATCCAGTTCAACAATTTCGACTCTTTTATTATCAAATTGTTTAAGTTTATCAGCTTTATTTTTCGAATGAACAGCTGCTCTAATTTTATGACCTGATGATGATGATGATGATGATATCGATGTAAGCTGCTTTACTACTTCGCTACCCACAGTTCCAGTTGCACCTGTCACTAAGATTGTTTTTTCTTGACTATTCATGGATATATATATGGAACTGAATTTACTTAGGCTTGGTGGGAGTAAGGCTGCACGATTCAGACATTGACTTTATGAATATGTTGTAAATATAGTATAACATTATTGTTGGATTAATTAAAGAAGATTATACACTGGATAAAACAGATCTAGAGATAATTGGTCTATTGGCAAAAGACTCTCGTTTATCCTATGAAAGAATAGGTTCTGCACTTAACTTGACCAGAAATAGCATAAAAACTAGAATCAAAAGAATGGTATCTAAAGGCGTAATCCAGGAGTATATAGCTGACATTAATTTTGCAGTATTAGGCTATAGAATCTGTTACATATTTACAAAACAGGAAGAAAAGGGCAGCAGCAACATTCAAGGTAGTAATAATAGAAGAAATATGATTATTGAACATCTTAATCGCCTAGGCGACATTCTTGCAGAAATTGAAGTATTAGGAGGGATCACTATATTTCGTGTCGCTATCAGAGAAGCATTCGCCTATAAAGAGATTACACGAAAAGATGACTATAATGCAATTCCATTATTAAATACTAGTGTTATAGAGAAGGCCGTTCTAGCCAATAATACGAGGAGTTTTCAAACTAGTGCATATAATAGTAAGCAACCTTATCCCACTCCTACTGACCTAAAAATAATGAGATGTCTAGTTTTGAATCCAAAAATCGGAGTGGCTGATATAGCACGACTAGTATCTGTATCAGCAAGAACTGGTAATAGAATTCTAAATAAACTAAAAGATGACGGAGTAGTGCGATTTTCCGTAATTTGCAATCCTGCCGCTATGAAAGGACTTGTTGTCTTTGGACTATTAATCTACGTTATTGATGGTGAAGGAAGTGGAATAAGAGAACAAAAGAAGAAGAAGAAATCTAGTTCTCATAAAGCTCTGGAAAGACTTTATACTGAATTTCCAGAATATCCTTTCTTACGTTCTCCCCTTATCAGTCATGATGATAATATTGTTATTCTGTCTGTCTTTGGTAATGATGTCTTTGCAATCGATTCAATGTTTAAAAAAATTCTATCATTTCAGGAAGTAGAGAAGGCAGAACTATATGTATTTACTAGAATCAAATATTACAAAGATTGGATAGTAAGAGAAATAGACCGCAGATTAGACTCTAAATCTCAATACACAATTTCCTAGTACGATGCTTTCTCGATGCGTAGACTATTGCGATCATCACGCTTAATATTCTTTCATTTTCTTTATTGCCATTTGCTCAACGCCGCCAGTTGCAATGACAAATAGTGTCATACATCACAAGAATTCTGAATACAATGATCGCTCTTCTTTTATGCTCTAATACCACTTTACCAAACTCTGCGGGGTTTGATAGGATTTCTCTCATTCTAGGAAGATAGCTTTGTTGAATCCAATGATGATATGTCATGCATATTGGTATATCGCTATCCAATGTGTGCCGCTTATGCTTACTACAAAAGAATAATAACTTAACACTTCATAGAATTAGAATATGCTAGGGAACAATATCATCTCTATAATTCTTGTTAATGAAAAAAATGATGATATTCTCACCGAACCCGATTTTACTAGAAAATCGTTTTACAGGCTACATTTTTCATAATACTATGAAACTACAAGTAACATCTTACAGTATAATTCAAACAAGACTTTACCTTATACAAAATTCAAAATGGTTTTAATGTCTCAAGTTCAAAGACAGTATTCAAATCTATTATGAGGATTTCTTGACTTTTGCAACTATGAATCAATTCCTGAGAAAGCAACTATTATGTTAGAATATATGTGGAATGAAAAGTTGCGAAAGGTATCAAGAAAACTATCGTCATATTCAATATTACATCGTATATTGGAGAAACAAAGAAGATGGTGGTTAACTGAATAAAAAATATGCTTGGGATTTCGGTAAACCACTAGAGCGTATGCCGTTATTGTAACAAGTGACAGAAGGTTTTGAGTTGTATTTGTTACAATGGTCAGGGGTTTTCCATCTACAGGAGCGCAAAATTCCTTTATATCAAGTTCTCTCAGAGTAGAAAGAATCATTTCAACACTTGGGTTTAATCCGTAGCCATTTCTTTTCGGTTTTCCTTCCATTAATCGTTGAAACCATAGAGGTGTCCAATACCACTCAAAATCATGTTTCGAAGATAAAGCAGACGCAGGATTTTCTAAATCTATTTTTTGTAGATAAGCAAACTCTACTGTACATGGTTAACCACTTTTTTCTGAAACTTCTCCATTTCATCTACAATTTCGGAAGAGTTATCTGGTAATTTGAAAGTCTCTGAAATTCCAATATCATGTCCCATAGTTATCTGGACATTGATTGGTTTCATGACTTGTTCGGTGCGACTCTTGTAATATTATGTACATTTCTTTAGATGATAATGACACTGGATCGAAATCAGTAGTCCTAAAATCAGACTAACATATGTCTGGGGTAATTTTCACTTTAATAGGATTTATCCTCAGTTTTATTGATAATCTTATTTCGGTAAATAGACACAAGTTGTCTTAGACATAGTATACAACAACTAGCATCGCATTTTTCTTTAGATACAATTTTGAAGAGAGGTTTGTTGTTGTTGTAAGTCAGGATAAATATATTCATGGTAACAATTTCCAGGATTGTTTTGGAGATCAACTATTGTTTTATTTATTTCGTCCATCAGTGAAAAATAAGGATGAATGGTTGTTGCCTCAAAACAAAGTTGTGTATTTTCCATAATCTGAAGTTCTTACAGCTTTTTCAGGAATCTTCTTTGCTTCAATTTTTGTGATCTGCGGATCTTGTAACAGATAATGGGGCTATTTCATTCATGTTATTGTATATTCGAAGTAACTGCAATCCCTTCTCTGTTGTTCTGTATGTCATATTTCCTTCTTCATATTCTAACAGATTATTTTCAGCTAAAAGTGTCAAATATTCTTTCATAAGGTTATAGGAAATCAGGGCGTTGTACATAATTTTTGTTTTAGTAGCGCCTCCACCATTTGCAGCCTCTAGAATTAATCCAACTATATCAGTTCTACTTCTATATTTCATTTTATGTTCAAGTCCTTAAACAATAATACTGCTCTACTATTATTGATGTTGTTGCAGGTATAAATCTTCTTCTTTTATCTACTATGACAGAAAGTTAGCTTTATGTAATTTTTATGACCTAACAGATAATATAACATGTTAATAATTTGTATAATTTGTAAACTACGTTATTTATAAAGTCTTTCGAAGTTAGCAGAGATATATAAATATGCAGCAAAAGGAAAAGGTACATTTTCAAAGTGAAGGCTTGAAAGTAGTTGGCAACTTGTTTAGACCTCAAAATTCCAAAGAAGAGGAGGTATCATTACCAGCCATATTAGTAGCTGGTGCTATGACAGGAGTCAAGGAACAAGTTGCTGGCCAGTATGCAGAACGCATCGCTAAAGATGGTTATGTGACATTAGTGTTAGACCATAGACATTTTGGCGAAAGTGAGGGAGAGCCAAGACAACACGAGGATCCTGCAAAGAAACTAGAGGATTTTAAAAATGCTATAAGTTTTATATCCTCACTCAAAGGCATTGACAGAGAAAGAATAGGAGCATGTGGAATATCTATGGGAGGAGGTTACATGTTACAATTAGCTGCTTTTGATAGAAGAATAAAGGCAGTTTCAATTGTAGCTTCAGGTCTCAATCTTGCTGATACGCTTTTGGAGATGCTTGGTAAAGAGGGTTTTGTTAATTTTCTGAAAGAATTCAACAATGCCAGGCAGAGACATTATGACACAGGAGAAGTCCAGTATATTCCTGCTGTAGCCACTGACAACAAACCAGCAGCCATGATAGGAGATGAGCCTTTTGAATATTATGGAACTTCACGTGCTTGGAGTCCTGGCTGGGTGAATCGCTACACTACTGAATCAATTGAAAACTTGATGTCATATAATGCTATTCCATACGCCCGTCATGTCTATCCTACGCCATTGCTTATTGTCCATGGAAAAAATGATAAATATTGTTTGCCAAAGTTTGCTCAGGAGGTATATGATTTAGCGGATGAGCCTAAAGAAATTCTATGGTTAGATACTAGTAATCATATTGATCTCTATGACAAAGAAAAATATGTTAGTCCTGCTATTAGTAAAATAGTAGAATGGTTCAATAAGTATTTGCGTCAAGGATAAGTTAAATCTACAATCACAAGTTCATTCTCCCCTTTTAGTATAGAAAGTATCTCCCCACTACCTCTACCATCTCCACTTTTGCTTGCTCATTTTGTCAAAGGAGCTGGATTTGAGCTTCTTCCAGTGGAGGTATCATGAAGTCGTATCTCCACTCATAACTGCAGCATCTCCACTAACAGAGTTAGCTGACTTAATTGGCGGAGGTATTGACACATGGTGGAGGTTTCTATATGCTTCAAACAATAATACCTCCACCAGTTTTTAGGAAATTTGAGCACGAAATATAGCATGATGGAGGTTCTTTGCGTACTAAGGAAGGAAGACAATTAATTAGGCTCTTTAGTTTATTGATATCAATCTGGTATAATAGATGAGAACTTTCAGCTGGGACTACAGATCACGGGAGTATACGTAGTGTTATATACATTCTGGGTTCTGGTTCATAAAAGTGGCCAGATCTAAAAAGTAATGCCGAACTGTCAACGACTGAACCCAGCAAAGAGATTGTAAGTCTGTGGACTAAAACTTGTTAGCACCTTTTGTAATTCCTCGCTAGGGTTCCCATAAACATCAAATCTACTTATCCTAGAGACACTGAAAACCTTTGGAAGTATTGTTTGCGATGCAACGCCGGTAGTGTGAGCAAGTACAGCCTCTGAATTTGCGTATGTTTCATTTACAATACACTTTGTCTCAGCTCTATTAAGATAAAACTGGTAATTTATTGTATCTGGCTCGTTAGCTTCCACCGCTCTGCTCATATCCTGTACCAGTTTCTTAAATTCTTCTATTTTTCCTTCTTCTATAGTAAATTCTGCACTAAAATGTATCTGATTGTGCTTCATCCTACCTCCTCCCAATTAGATGAGAAAAGTGTATATCAGCTATTATGCATTTGGATGAACAGATTAAATCAGTTTGTAATGTGTTGTAATTATCCTTTCATATCATAATATAAATATTCCAAGGATTGTCTTCTTATCTTTAGGTTCAATTGCAATCTATAACCAATCAAACAAATTCACCACCTACTTACTTTGATCAGAATTTCATCAATTTATTTTCGATACTATGTAGTCGTAACATATAGCCATCTTTCATACATTACGTTATTATCATCAGCCCTGATAGATCAATAAAATCAAAGAATCTCTCAAGTCTAGTTGTATATTTTTCCTTAGATTGAGCTGCCTTCATCGCAAAGATGAACATGGAATAAGGGACTGATTCTAGTTCAAGCAATTGATTATCTCACTTTTTTTATTTTCTATTTCCTAGAACCCTAAATGAGAACTAATATCAATGCGGGCTCGGAGGTATGTGAATCAAAATTGACATGATAATGAAGCCCAGAATACACATCATGTTATTGCATAATTTCCATCAATAAAAGTTTGGCCTTTTAGAAAATGTATCACCAGCCATATCTGATTGATGCCTCGATTGTTAAAAGTAATAGAAAAGAGCTTGTAAGTGATTGTTTATATGAGTAATAGTCTATTTACAGATAAGGTATAACAGAAAGACAAAGAAAATATGATGGGATTTTAGATTATTATTATTTTGCTCAGTCAACTATGTCGAGGGAGAGATTCTATGTTTCTTAGACGGTAAAGAGTAATTCCATGCAGCATCAGTGCAAGAGGTACCCCGACGGTAGGTACTAGAACCCACGGGAATGTTGTCATTGTTGATATGCCAAATCCAGGAGAAGTAATCAAACCAAGGCTG
>DASQRW010000017.1:0-4464 GCA_035642715.1 Nitrososphaeraceae archaeon
AAAGCAATAGAATCAGGTTCAAAGCATCTTGTACTCAAGAGATTTACTTTCCGCTATCCAGAACAAAAGCTCAAGTTCGTTGGAGATGGATATCAGTTTGATCCAAAACGTGGAGTTGGTATTGCAGGAACACGTGGTAGACATATACTTTTTCATGATAAATGTACGGGATGTCAGCTATGTGCAATTGCATGTGAAGGTATTGCAGAAGCTATTGGTATGGTAAAAGTAGATGAACAATGGAAACAAAATAAGAAGTCTATAATGCCACAGATTGACTTTGGCAAATGTGTATTTTGTGGTTTATGTGTTGATGCATGTCCATTCTATGCTTTATTTATGACAAATGATTATGAATTGTCTTCTTTTACCAAAGAACACTTGATCTATACTCCAGCACAATTGGCAGTCAAGCCAAAATATGATGGAGATATCGAAATAAAAATTGATGATAGGGGTGCTACACATGGATGACAAGATTATTCAAGGCTAGTTTTCATAAAGAGTATTTTTGAAGAATCAGTAATTGTCTATATTTTACTTTACTACAACTTTAACCCGCAGAAAGTGAAATATTCTTATTTGTAGATTCATACGCTATTATTTGAAACGATATCTAATATCAACCTATATAATATATCGCTTATACCTTCAGCAATTTGAAAAATTCGCTAATAAATATCTAATTAGATATTTCTTTGTTGGAATAAAAGAATTTGATACTTTAATTATTAGAATTGACGAAGCAACATCAAGTCAATCATGATTTTCGATACTCTCCATGTCTGTTCGCTTACGAGCCTGCTTTTCTTTCTTCACTTTCTCCTTAAGGTAATGTCGATTCTTTATCTTCTTCTAATTCACTTATAATTGTCTGTTTCTTACTAAGATTAGAACTAGATTGTGATCCAGTGTGAATTTCTATTTCATGTTTTTTAAATTCGTCTTTATTAGCAAAAACCTTATTACATGATTGGCACTGAAGCATTTGATCAACATGTACAATCATTTCATGTTCTATCAGTTTTTCCTGATTGACGAATACCATATTACATATATTACATCTATAGGGTGCTGATTGCATATTACTATGACAGGATTAGCTTTGCTTATCATTATGCTTATATATTTTATATATCTTCATTTCATTTTAAATTGATAATTGACTTAGTTTCTTATTATATACCATCCTCGAAATAATAATTAGACTAGCATAAATGTTCGCTGATACGACTAGAGCATGAATGATTATCCCAACTTTAACAAATATGATAAAGCAAGTATAAAAGCGCAACCATATCTATTGACTCACTATAGATAATTCAAAAGAATATAGAAATATAATATGAAGTTGTAAGGCGGACAAGCAGGACAATATAGTTATTTGTATCGCTTTAAAAGAGCAGTAATTTCTGTAGCAAATTTTTATAATTTATGGATTAGATAAAACAATTATCTTAATGCATTATGGCGTTGTGCCCAGTCAATTATTGAGCCATCATATAGTCTGACATTATCAAAATCAGCCTGCTTAAACTGTAAGTATTTATGTGCAGCTCGCGTACCAGAGTGGCAATAGCATATAATCTCTTTGTTATTAGTTATTCCCTTACTCTCAAAATCTTTCTGTAATTCTTCCTTACTTTTGAACATCAACCCGTCATCACCAAGTCCCTCATCCCAATTGTGTAAAATGGATCCTGGTATCCTAGCCTGCATATGTTCTTGTGGAGTTCTTGCATCAACAATCACGATATTCGGATCAGTTTGCTTTGCTCTTATCATATCTGAATCTGCCCTAATTGAGGAATTTGGTTTGGATTTGAATTGGACAGGAGTAAGAATATTAGATGGAGCAGCGCGTGAAATTGGTAATCTGGCTCTTTGCCACATGTCAAATCCAATATCCAAAAGCTTAGTATTTGGATGACCATGATACATCAAAGTCCATGCTATTCTTGATGATGAGGGATCCATATATTCACCGTATACTAGCACCATTTTGGAATCGTCTATCCCAAGATTACTGAAAAGCTCTTCAGCAAGTGACTTATCTAATACCAAGTTGGCTCCATTATCTGCAAGTGAAATTACTTTTTCAACTCCAAGATATCTTGCATTTTTAATATGGCCTAGCCTATATGGCATATTTCCTCTAGCATCTATAATTACCAAATCAGGGTCCTCTAGATGTTCTAAAAGCCATTTACTAGTTACAGTTATCATATGATCAGCTTGAATAATTGACCTTATATTTTTATGCAATTTATAGATATAAGGGAGTAAAACGATAAGATGTAAAATGATAGATAATTTAATTCAGTTCGGGTTGAATATCGCCTATCTTACAATCAATAAGAACTGTTTTACTTTCACATATTTCTTGCAGCATAACAAAATAGTACGTTTCAATAATACTTAGATTTTATCTAAGGCAGTAGATAAGAAGATGAGAACTGATTAAGATGGCCATAAAAATGTTCGAAATAAAAGAAGAGGAAGAAAAACAGCACCTAAAAGAATCTGATCCTGATACTCAAAAGGTAGAGAGTCTATTGCAAAACCATCCGGAAAGAAGGGAAGAGATGATACAGGCAATACAGAGAAATGCGATTAGACTACAGAAACTTACTAGCGATATATTAGATGTCACAAGAATAGAAAGCCGGACATTGAAGTTAGACAAAGAAAAATTCGATATAAACAAAAAAATATTAAATGTTATAAAAGATGTCGAAAAGCAAATCTCCGATCCTAATAAATTAAAAATATTATTTACAGAACTAAGGGAGGCTATATTCGTAGATGCAGATAAAATGAGAATATACCAAGTCATTTCCAATATACTAAATAATGCTATAAAATTCATCAAAGAGGGAACTATATTGGTATCTGCAAAAGTGACACAAAAAAAGGTATGAATAGAGAAGAAGAAGGAAGAGATTATGGTAGTAGCAGTAGTAGCCCCAGACAAGTAATAGTGAGTGTAAAAGATAGTGGAGCAGGGATAGATCCTGAGATTTTGCCAAGGCTATTTACAAAATTTGTTACAAAATCTGATAAAGGTACTGGATTAGGGTTGTTTATCTCAAAAAGCATTATTGAAGCCCATGATGGTAGCATATGGGCAGAAAGTAATCCTGATGGAAAAGGGGCTATGTTTGCATTTAGCCTCCCATTATCAACAAATCAACCATAATCATAACAATGACAGTATAAGAATTGAGGTATAGTTAGAAAAGAAAAAAGTGTTAAAAATTATCTACATAAACCTAATACCAATAAGAAAAACCTAAAGCTCAGATTATTTTTGCTATTGTAGGCAGGAATATACTTTTAGCACCGATATCGTCACTGATTACATCGACCCTACTAATTAACACATTACTAGATTAATCTTTCCTTTATCCCTAAAAGTTTGAGTGACAAATTTGAATCAATTCTGTCTTACATTTCGTCGAACCCGCTAACTATATGGGTTCTTCTACAACTATCGAATATCATAAAGTAAGAGTCATATTATACAGCAAATTAATTAATAATAAATAAAAAAATAAAAGAACTCACTTTTTATTTATTTTATTTATTTTGCCATATTCCAAATGTATTTTTTTGTGGATCTTCTAATACTGCATAATATCCTTCTGATATTTCTTGTTTATTTTTTATAACTCTAGCTCCTAGTTGTTTTGCTTTGTTTATATAGTCTTCAATTGATTCGACAGTTACAAATTGTGTTGATATTTGTTGTGGGTTTTCTTTTTGCATCAATGCTCCACTTAGACCTGCATTCTTTACCATCCAATAGCCTTGTGTTTCTCCTTTTTCAAACTGCCATCCAAATAATGAAGTGTAAAAGTTCTTCAAGTTCTCGACGTTATCTGCTGGAATTTCAAAGTGTTCTACTTTATGACTAGACGCCATTATCTTTTCACATCTTCTCGTATAATCTATTATGTTTTTCTGTTGTTGTTGTTGTTATTCTAATCAAATTAAGCCTTACCTGATTCTAGTTTTTGCTTTACTGTTTGAGCAGCCTGCTCTAATCCTTTTCTTATTTTATTGTCTGCTTGGCTACCTGAAAGCATATTTGCAATTTTTCCAGTTGTTGGTAATTCGTAATCAATTGAGTGCCTAATATGTGTACTACTATTTCCTCCCCCACGTCCTTCAAATTCCTGAATACTTTCCCATTTCTTAAATGGTCCTTCTGTTTGCCTTGTAACTAGTCTCCTATTTTGTTCTTTCTCTGCTACTTCAAGTCTCATTTCTTCTTCTTTACCCATGTATTGACCTTTTACTTTCATTTCGGAGCCTTCTTCACTTTTTGAACCTGAAACTGATTCGGATTCTTTGACTATATCACGTGGCCATGCTTCTTTGATATTGTCTGGATTAGTATAATATTCATATACTTTTTCAACTGGCGCATTTATGTCTGTTTCATATTGAATATTTGTCATA
>DASQRW010000018.1:0-12554 GCA_035642715.1 Nitrososphaeraceae archaeon
CTTTATGGTACTCAAAACTCAACAAAAGCACTTGTAGAATTTGTATCTAGAGCAAAACAGAAAATAGATTCTGTTATAGATTCTAAAGCACCGTCTGTCATTATTGAAGTCGAATCTATAAGAAAAGAAAGATTTGCTGCTGCTAAAGATAGAAGTGTAAAGTTTAGATATGTTACTGAAATTACAAAAGATAATCTCCCTTATTGTAAAGAAATGTTAAGTCCAGATAATATTCTCTACAGCCAATGCATTTTATATTCAAGAGCGTACAGGAACAATACAATTTCTAAATCAATTAGCAGAAGAAGATGGTGTCAGCATCAAGTGACTAATTAGAAATTATAATTTTGTTTCATCTACTATATAATCTAGCAACGAAGTTCTTTTATCATATTCCATTTTTTTAATTTCTTTTGATAGTAAAAAAAGATCATTGTTTAATACCGATCTTAAATTTTTGTTATAAATTGCAGCTGCAGGATGGATAGTTAGAAAGTACTTTTGTCCATTTCTTTCCATTATTTTACCTCTATTTTTAGTAATTGATTTTCCACCAAGAATTGATGAGTATGCAGTACTTCCTAGAATACAAATAATTTTCGGCGCAATAAGAGAAATTTGTCTATCAAGATATTGCCTGCAGATAGAACGTTCATCATTTTCAGGTACTCTATTGCCTGGTGGTCTGCATTTTACTACATTTGTAATGAAAACTTCAGCTCTTTTTATCCCTGCTTTTTCCAACGCTTGATTCAAAATCATTCCTGCAGCACCGACAAAGGGTTTCCCTTGTTCATCTTCATTTTTGCCTGGTGCTTCACCAATAAACATTATTTTTGATGAAAGTAGACCGTCACCTGGAACAGCGTTTCTTCTACTCCTAGAAAGTTTGCATAGAGGGCATCCAATTACTTCTGAAGCAATTTTCTCTAATGAATCGTTTGAAACCTTATTCATAGGCCTCTATATGTGTATGTGATTCTTAAGGTGTAAAGTTTGTGTTTTACATTAATAATATTCCTCCAATAAAGTCTACCTTTTCTTATAAAAATTCAAAGATATCAATTAGACTAATAATAATTATCTATCTTCATTTTTGAATTATGCTTGAGCCTTCAAATATTTTGCAATTGCGTCTTTATCTGTTAAGATGATTTTTAAAATACTTACAAATAAATATTCTTGGCTCTATTATTATAAATGTAATAAAGAAATATATATATATATATTAATTATATTTGACTGTAATACCATAGAAAATAGAAATAGAAATGAGAAGTAAAAATAGTTTTCAAGATGCAGATTAGATAAAGTTGTTGCGTAATGTCACATTGTGCCATCTGAGACATTAAGTTTTATTCTTATATGATATCACTTAAATATCTCCCCGATTAACGGAATTTAATGGATTTCTTTTTTCCTCAGTTTTTATTATTCCCGTCATTACCACAGTTCTATTATCTATGAGTTAGCCGTACTACCCATTGTTGTTGTTGCACTATTCATTGCAGGTACTACTATTACCAGAACCGCCTTTGTTTCTGTCTGTGCAACTGCTGAACCAGCAAAATTTGTTGACGCTAAAATAAGTTCGAAAGTTAGCGTTACCAGCAATACGATGGTTTTTGTTTTATTCATCGAATTGTAACGCCGAAATATAATATAGTACTCTCACTCTTTAATATAGAATTATATTCATATTCGCATTAGAAGAAAGGTATATGATTATCATCATAGAGAATCACTATTAAGTAATTATGAGTACAATACATATTTATAATAATTATTTCCCTTGTATATTATCGTCATATTTGTAACATGGTTATGAATATGTATTGTTTGAAATGATAATTGTTTTCAGACACCTATCCCTATAGAGAGCTGGGGGATACTATTGTTTACTACAATATCTGTATTGTTTGTTATTATATTCTTAACTAGTCTACAATGTCAGCAACTACATATTCCTTTCTAATAAATCAATATATTCTCTGTATGCTTTCACGAGTTTCTGATATTGCAATATCGCTATTCCATATATTTTGGCAACTTCTTCAGCATTACTTCTTAACGTAGATTCATTGAGTAAATCAGCCATCTTTTGAGTGATATCATTTAATTCTTTTTCATATAATTCAATTCTACTTTTTAGTTGTGTTAATTCGTTTGCTGGATTCGACATATACTTAGTTTAAGATTGTTCCTATTAAAACTTGAATATATAATTTAAGAACAAAATTGTTAGTCTAACTCGGATACTTTTGCATCAGTTTTCTTTCAACTTTATCGCCAAATAGCAGGGCGTAAAAGGAATATCCTACTACATGTGAATTGTTTGATACTTAGTAAACTAAACCCTTTTTAAGCCAAAAAATCATACGATTATCAGTGTCAGAAGATTATGATACAAACTCAATGGATAACGTTCTGCGGGAACTAGATAGAGAGAAAACTAACATAGTCATTTCTAAAGAAATTAGAAGGTACAAAAAGTCAACTACCATAGTGCGTGGTTTGCAAGATAGAACAGATATAGAATCAATAACAAGGGAGCTAAAGACGAAGATAGGAACTGGAGGGACATATAAGGAAGGACAAATTGTTTTGCAAGGTGATCATAGAGAGTCAGTTAAGAGTCTACTTATATCCAAAGGATTTAATGAGAAATCAATCGAAATAATGTAACAATATTATGCAAACCTACAAAATTATATATTTTGTAATTTCTATATCATGTTAGTCCTTATCAGGGTTTTGTTGTTGTTTAAGCCAGGTAGTTACTCCAATCAGTCTTTTTTACAAACAAACCTATGTCGGATCTAAGATGATGTGTCTACTGATTAATTTCTTTTCTTTACTGTAAGAAGATAAACATAGTTAAAAAATGTGCTTAGTATTACTAATATTAATCTAAAGTAATAGATAGATTGTGGTGTCAATATTGGGGTTGAGATAAAGAAGAAGAAGAAGAATCTAATTGAACTCTTTATAAAAAATAAAAAGATAGAACAGAATTCTTCGATGATCATTTTCCATTTTGGGAGAACGACTACAAGATAAAATATGTTATTAGCAACCTTCTACATTAAAATGTTCATTCTGTATTTGCAAAGTATAACGAGTTAGTAAAAGATGCCATATACATATAACAAGTGTTTAAAGCCAGCTATAAATTAGAATATAAGACAATATTCGCTCAATGTTATCTTTATTATATATATTTTTAAAACTCACATAACTTACAATAAGTTAAAATAAAATAGCAAGAAAGCAAATATCGATCTATTTGAATACTCCAAAAATTGTTGTAGCTGGTGCGACTAGTGGAGTAGGTAAGACTGCCATAACAACAGCTATCATGTATGCACTCACTAAAAATGGATTTCATGTCCAGCCATTTAAAATTGGTCCAGATTTTATTGATCCTAGTTATCACAATCTTGTAACTGGAAGACCTTCACGCAATCTAGATGTGTGGATGATGCGCAAGAACGGCGTCTTGAAATGTTTCAATGATTCATCCCAAGGAGCAGACGTTGCAATTATCGAGGGTGTCATGGGTTTATTCGATGGGCTTTCAGGAAAAGACGATTATGCAAGTACAGCACAGATAGCAAAAATGCTTGATGCACCGGTAATCCTTGTAATTGATGCAGGAAAAGCAGCACGCTCTATAGCAGCCATTGCACTTGGGTTTTTACATTTTGATAAAAAATTGAAAATAGCAGGATTTATTCTAAATAATGTTGCAGGTGATAAACACGCAAAATTTATTCTAGATGCCTTTGCATGTAAAGTCAATGTTCCAATAATAGGAATAGTAAGACGAGACAAAAAAATTACTATTGAAGAACGTTACCTAGGTCTTGTTCCCGTACTGGAGCTTGAAAAGAAAAAAAGATCAATTCATCAATCTGCAAAATACATATCAGAACAGATTGATATAGATAAGATAAAATCACTATGTAAATCCATAAATAGAACCAAGGCAATACAGAAAGCATTTCCCGATACCCGTATTAGAGTCGCAGTAGCCTTGGATGAATCATTTAATTTTTACTATGCTGATAACTTTGATGCTCTTAGAAAGCAGCATGCAGAACTTATATTCTTCAGTCCAGTAAATGATGTAAAACTACCAGAGAATATTCATGGAATTATTCTGGGCGGTGGATTTCCAGAAATTTTAGCTGATAAACTTGAATTAAATCAAGCAATGATAAAATCAATATCAAAAGCAGCTACTAATGGAATGCCAATCTATGGCGAATGTGGAGGTTTAATGTATCTTACTAGATCAATTAGAGGAAACAATGAAGGAAAAAAGAAAAGACAAAAGATGATTGGATTGATAGAGGCGGACACATTTATGAGTGGTAAATTGACCTTAAATTATACTGAGGCTGACTGTACATCCTCATTTTTTGAAGATATATATAAAATCAGAGGTCATGAATTCCATTACTCCAACATTGAAAATATTTCTACTGATTCGAAATTTGCTTATACTATGAGAAGAGGCAATGGAGTAGATAACAAAAGAGATGGTTTTGTCGTATACAACTGTCTTGCATCCTATATGCATCTTCATTTTGCAAATAACCGATTACCAGAAAGGTTTATCAAGAACTGTTTAGAATTTTCTCATAAATAAAAATATATATATATACAATATCTATTGCAAGATAAAAGAATGGTTTGTCTACTACTGCCCACATTCCCCGCAGCATCTATACTCCAATTTCCTTTGCTAATCTGACTACCTGCTTTCCTTCTTTTGTAAGCTTGTTATACATCCTATTTTTGACGATCTTTCTTTCAACTAACCTGTTTTTCTCTGCTTTGAGTAAAAGTTTATGACCATAACCATAAGACCCTACTTTCTGTAACAATTCTCTAGTTTGGTATTCTTTATCTCCCATCTTCTTAAGTAATCTGACCAAAGCCCTTTCTTTAATTAAGATTTTTAATAATTCGACTTTTTTCACACTGTTACTGATAACTAGTAAAAAATATAAATATATTTATGACTTTTTAATAGTAACAATATTGATTATGATGCATATATGATAGAGTGTAGCATAGGATGGGTGGTGGACTTATACTTTATCTCTGGCAATACTGGTTTGCCACTGGGACACCGCGATGGCAGATATTTCCATAGAATTGACCTACTTCTTTATGATGTTCAAAGAAGAAAAAACAGAAAAAAGTCACTTCGTATTAATGAAAGTTTCTTTTACTGAAATGATACTGCAGTATTTTAGACAAGTTTGATTTTTTAATTCCTGTTGAATCTTCTGTTGGTTTGTGAATTACATTGAGTCATTGTACTGAATCTTTTCAAGCAGACGAAGATTTTGTAGTAATACCCTTATTAAGAGAAAGATAAATATTCTTCAAGAAATCATCTAGATCATATTGACTCATAACGGAATAGATATTGATCAGTTTCTTCTACTCACTATCTATCCATGTGTTGTATTCTTCGGGCTTGGGTTTATTGCAAAAAGAACTTCTATGAGTGAATCTCTCAAGTATGCTTTGCAGGCATTAACCTGTATTATTTTTTCGATAGTTTATTTTGTAGTAATACCAAATGGTGGAGCCCAGGGACTTGCAATAGTGCTAGCAATGTTTAGCGTAATTCTATTAATTATGGCCAGAAAACACAAGATTTATCCAATAGAAGAAAAGGAAGAAAAGGAAGAAAAAGGACATGAAGGTCAATCCACAACTTCAACTAATGAAACCTAGTGTACAGAAAAGAATATTTTTGTATTGAAATAAGCATGTTTCTGTGTTATCATTAAAGATTATGAACCTAATGTAAAGGAAAAGGAAAAATGATAATACTAATGTAAAATCCAAACCCAGGATTATCCCAATTATTATAAGGGCTTGGAACTACAAATAGTGAATCTATGTATCTGTGGTTATTTCTTAACAAGAGGAACAGATAATTACATATTGGGGTTTTATCTCATTACATCTTTGTCGTCAATTTGAAGTGGATAATAATCACATAGATAGAATCATAAAATATCACGAGCCTTGAATGTAATTCAGATAGGTAGCTTTATGCAGATCGACAACAGTAAGGTCGCATCATTGGCGAAAAAATATCATCAGAATGTGTCTTAATGCGATATTGCCGAGATCTATTATTTAGAGGTCTCAGATAAGAGATGGTAGAATAATAAAATAATAATAATTATAGAGACACATACTTGTTAGAGCTTTACGATCAATATTCTTGTATAATAATCATATATTATATCCTGGTATATTAAACAATGGAAATATAACTATATTAATTGCTTATAACCTATAAAGCATTTACTATATTATGAGCAATGAAGATAGCAAGAGTCACAAGGATAATGCGAATGAACCAGCTACGGAGACATCAACTACTAAAGAAACCATTGTAATCTCCCCATCTAATACCACATATAAAATCCATGATCAAAATTCTTCCGTCGAACAAGAAGATGAAGAACAAGACGAATCTATATCTGCCAAGGCCAGAGAAACGGGACAATCTTTTAAGGGTTTTATAGTTACATTGGGCAAGAAAGCAATGGCCATAACAGACGAGAAAACCATGGAGACCACGAATGAATCTACAGACATTGGTGCAAAAAGGGATTCACAATCTATTCAGACTCTAGGCGCAAATGTTGAGAAGGCAATAACTGTTTTTGAAGACACAATTACTAATATACGCAAGGAATCATATGTTGAACAAGCCAGCATATTAACAGGATATAAAAAGTTAATAGAGGAACAAATTAATGTTATTAATGCAAGATTGAGTATGGTAAAGAAGTTCAAGCAAGAAGATTGAAATAAAGTGCTTAGTATAAAAAATGGTTTGTCGAAACCGAGATTATATTTTATATATTAACTTTATGTGTCTTATGCAAATTAACTTTCATACTTTTAATAATTTTTACTAAAAAAGTCTACTAACCTATAGGATCTTCCTCTAAATCTGCTTCTAATAATATGATTATCAATAAATAATATTGTTGTCATAATAATTTCATTAGCAATATATGAAGCAAATACAGATTATTATTCCAGATAGAGGTTTTGTCTATGTAAATGACATACTTAAAGAAGCAAAGGTTGGCGGTGTAAGTCATTATAAAATAGAAGGAAGAGGTGGAGGAACACATGCCAAAGAAGTCGCTGTTGGAAGAGGTACAATGAGATATACTCCAGAATTTATTCCAAGAACCAAGGTGGAAGTGATAGTTAAAGATGAACAGGTTGAATCAATAATAACTAGCATAGTAGATGAATTGTCTGCAAATAAAATAAACGGAAAGATATTTGTTATTGATGTGCCAATTGCTGTCGATATTGCAACTAAGAATCGAGGTGAATCAGTTATCTAGCAGGCCCTCATAGTCTAGTAGTAGTAGTAGTAGTAGTCATTGCAATATAGAGCATAATTGATGTTTAGATAAATAACGATAGTTATTTTCTTTGACATATTCTCTTATCGTTGCCTGTTTCTATCTCTTGTTATGTTCTACACTGGCAAAATTAAGAGATGATATGAGTTGGTCTACTTTGGCGACATTTTATTGTAGCCTTCCTCTGTGATGTGCCTTCAAAGCTACTTATCTTCTATTTATCATATTATAACAGAAATTACCTTCGCAAACAATATGCAAACAATATAGAAAAATTTTATTATAAATTAAATTACTTTCATTTGAATGACAGATATACATATATTGAAGAGACCATTCACGAAAAATCAATTGATGGAAGATTTGGCTACATCTTCTTTAATTACTGTGCTATATATAGTCTAAAATAAATTTTTAAACAAAACTATACGATGTCCTGAATGCAGACAACAAACCAAGAATACGATCATGGCATAGTTCCAAAGTTATAAATATGAATAGAATTTAGTCAATCTGCTCAAAACTTTTAATTATTGGTAACAAAAAAAAGGCTCTGTTCACTTAGCATTAAACCTATAACTTAAAATGGACTATTTTCTCTCCGATTCTCTTCAAAAGAAATAGAACACCTAGTAAGCATATTTTGCTATGCATTACACCTATACTTTTCAGGTCTATTACTAAGGAAGTATCACAGCACTTATCTCCTTTATAAAAAGAAATCATATGTATCAATTTGGAATTAGATTCAACACTACAAGCCAGAAAGGAAATTGCATAGAAAAAGAAAAAGGATTTATGAATTTGTAGTGATGACGAAACTCTGATTAAAGTAGGGAATGAATTAGTTTGGCTGTTGTGGATTGCAATTGAACCAAAAGCTAAGACAATTCTTCGAATACATATCTTATACGAAAAAGGAGTATATGCTTATTGCAGAACAATTTATACAATCATCAGCAGTAAGAAAATATGGAAAAATCCAGTTTCAATAGATGGTGCGTGATCCATGGTATCCGCAAACCTGCAAATTTTTGAAACTAAAACATCATCACATTCATTTACCATACGGGAAAAGTATTATTGAAAGAACAATCCAATATGTTAAAGGTAGAACTGAAAGTTTTGATGATTATTTCCCTTGTAGAAATGAAAGAAGAAGATGTAAATTAGAATACATTTTAAATTGGTTAGTTAGAATGTTTGTTGATATGTATAATAGAACTATTCCCAGCTCCGCTGTTAAGTGAACACAGCAGATAGCATTATCAATAATTATAAAAATAACTGCTGATTATTACTGGGGAGAGAGAGATATATCAACTTACTATTGAAGAAATAAAAATAAAGAATAATTGAAGGATTTTGTTACTTTTGTTGCTGACTTCCTGCTTGCACTAGGGAATTTAATCTAGCAAGTTTCGCTTTGGAAGCTACATATTTGCTGATCTCCTTTTCAATTGTTACAACAGGTTCTCCTTTCTTCGCTATAAACCCAATCACTGTTGGTTCGAAATTATGCCTCCGTAACTCTTCTAGAATGGAATTTGCAACATCATTTGTTGCTACGATCAGATGACATCCATTTGTCGAGACAGTTGCATTATCAATCAAAAATTCTCTTGTTGCAAACTTGGCAATCTCTTCATTCCTCATTGGAAGTTCGTTAATTACAATATGGGAATTTGTCAATTCTGCAAGTCTTCCCACCGCAAATATGCCATCTGTTGAAACAGGGTGGACAGCAGTTATGTGGGTATGTTTATCAAACTCTGTTTCAAAATCTGGACAGTATTTTGAAATTATTTTACCAAGAGCGAAATGAGGTTCAGTTAAGCGTTTCATTGCCTCATCTTTTGCAGCAGAAAGACCATCTAGCCCAATATCATTCTGCTCAAATTTAGTTATATTGTTATGATCCATTTCAGTCAACATGTAAAGACTTGCAGCTGTCATTGAACCTAGTTTATTCGAAATGATGATTTGCATTCCTTCTTCTGATTGGTCATATCGTGTAGGTAATTCTTTAAGCGTATTTGCAATCGCAGTCGCACCGAAGAATAGCTTGCCTACCTTAAGGGAGCTATAGTCTTCCATGGCTAAGTTATAACGAGAAGTAAATCCATCAAGATTTTCTCTGATTTTATCCAAAATTTTTTCATTTGGAGCATCATATACAGGAAATAGTTTGAAGCCAGAGGTACATCCTAGAAGATTTAGATATTCCATTGCGGCTGTCAACGCGATGTTACTATGAATTTCAGAATCTGGACTTTGAGTTGGATCAGTTATGTGCGTAACAGAATTATTAGCAGATATGTATCCTACCTTGTCACCTCTATGTAATTCTATATAGTCCAGAAGTGCAAATTGAGCTTCTGCATATGCTGTTAAAGAAGTAGATACCTTTTTTATTAGGACTTTCGAATGAAAACTTTTCATAAATCTCTGAATTGCTTCTGATAACAATGTTGAATTTTCACCAGTATTAACGTGAATTCGAAATATAGAAAGTGCCCGTTTGATTTCAACTTCTTTTTCGATTTCTGGGTTATCAAAACTATATATTCTTCTAGTAAGTTCAATACCCTTGCCTTCTGCATAAGGAAAAGCATCAAACCAATTGGGTGTTATCTTTATATTGCTTCTCTTGATATTCTTCAATGAGGCTTGGAAGAGGTAGGTGTCTATTTCATTTGAGCAAGTCGGAATCCATCGTAGGGGATCAAAGCCTAGCTGTCTATATTCCTCTATAAGTTCCCAAAAATCCTCTGACAATCATAACCTCCCCTGACAATCACAATCCTAGTTTAATTAATATTATACATATGAAAACACTATTTAATAAACACAACTTTTTGTCTGATAACATAATAAATTTCGAAATACATCTTCTTCTAAATAGTTCTCCACTTGTAATGCTCTAGAGTCTCGCCTAAATCAAAAGCTGTGACTAGGTAACTGTGGAAATTATATCTAGTAATATAATGACAATGAATATAACCCCTATTACAGTGAATATTCAATATGTCTGAAACAAATGTTGATATGTTAAAGCCAACCGAATTGCAGATCAAAAAAATTGCAGAGGAAATGGAAGACAAATCTGCAATGGAGGTTCTAAAATGGGCTATTAATGCTTATGCACCGAAGATAGCTTTGGCATCAAGTTTTGGTGCTGAAGATGTAATTCTTATAGATATGATGGTAAAAATCAATAAAGAAAAAGCTAAAATTTTCACATTGGATACAGGTCGACTCAACCAGGAAACTTATGATGTAATGGATGCAATCCGAAAAAAATATGACATACAAATTGAAGTATATTTTCCCGAACAGAGAGAAACCGAAGAAATGGTCAAAATAAAAGGTATGAATTTGATGTATGAAAGTGTTGAAAATAGAAAGCTTTGCTGCGAAATTAGAAAAGTACATCCACTTAATAGAGCGTTAAGTAAGCTTGATGGATGGATTACTGGCCTCAGAAGAGAGCAAGCAATAACCAGGGCTAATATCTATAAACTTGAGATTGATTCTTTACATGGCAATATTGCTAAGATTAATCCGTTAGCAGACTGGACTAATGAAATGATCTGGGATTATATTCATAAAAATAATGTTCCGTATAATAAGTTACATGATAGTGGTTATCCAAGCATAGGTTGTGAGCCGTGTACGAGAGCTGTTCATCGTGGAGAAGATCCACGAGCTGGTAGATGGTGGTGGGAAAATGCGACACAAAAAGAATGCGGTCTGCATTGGGATCCCACTAAGAAATACCAGAAGTAGGGAATCATTATTGGGTCATATACGTAGCAACAGTATACCACAACCCCATGGAGGCAAATTAATAAACAGATTTACTACTTCTAAAAAAAATATTGACGGGATGTTTTCAATTAATGTCAGTTATGATCTTCGAAATGACATTGAAAATATTGCCGATGGTGTCTTAAGTCCCCTAGAGGGATTTATAGGTCATGATGATTTCCAAAGCATTATAAAATCTGGTCATTTGAAGAATGGTTTAGCATGGACTATCCCTATAATCTTGGACGTAGATGAGCAAACGGCGATAAAGATGAAGGATGCTAGGGACGTTTGTTTGAGTAGTAATGAAAATTTTGGAATTCTTCATGTTGAGGATGTTTATTCATTTGATAAACTTGCTGCAGCAAAAGCAATCTATCAGACAGATGATCTAAAACATCCTGGAATCTCAAATATGATAAGAATGAAAGATCTATATATTGAAGGTAAGATTGATGTTATTAAGAGAATCGAAAAATCGCCTTTGAGAAAATATAGAATGAGCCCCTCTGAAACTAGGTCTCAAATTCAGAAGAGCGGCTGGAAAACTGTAGTAGGATTTCAGACAAGAAATATTCCACATATTGCTCATGAAATGTTGCAGAAGTCAGCATTGAATATTTATGATGGATTATTTCTAAATCCATTAATCGGCAAAAAAAAGGTTGGCGATTTTAAGGATGAAGTAATTCTTGGAGCATATGAGACATTGATAGAAAATTACTACCCTAGGAATAGAGCTATGCTTGTAACTCTTCATACAGAAATGAGATACGCTGGGCCGAGAGAGGCAATTCATCATGCAATTATGAGAAAGAATTTTGGATGTTCACACTTTATAGTTGGAAGAGATCATGCAGGAGTAGGTAACTATTATCATCCTTTTGCAGCCCATGATATCTTTAAAGATTATCAGGATCTTGGAATTGAACCGCTATTCTTTCCCGCATTTTACTACTGCAAGAAATGCTTGAGCTACGCAAATGAAAGAAACTGTCCGCATACACTAGAATTTCGGGAAGAAATGAGTGGCACCAAGATGAGAAAAATGGTTAGCTCCCATGAGACTCCAGCTGAACACTTGATGAGACCAGAAATTGCAAAATTGATTATGTCATCTATTGATCCATTTGTTAAGTAAGATGAAGAATATCAAAGACACAGAGATGAATTAGTAAATCTGTTTATGTTCCTAAAAGACAAATCAAAATTGAGGACTTGACTCTTTATGAACCAATTTTTACATCAAATATACAAAAAAGTAAATGTTCCATTTGTCAAGAATTAGCCAATATTCATTGTATAAATTGTAATAAT
>DASQRW010000019.1:0-18040 GCA_035642715.1 Nitrososphaeraceae archaeon
CTACTACAATACCTGCGTTTAATAACCATACTCCATTATTAGATTGTTGTTCTTCTTTATCTAAAATAGTATTATCATTTAGTTGATTATCTATATCAGTAAGACTTGCAGAATTACAAGTTACTGTAATAACTTTAGTAGTTGAATCATAGGTAATGCAAGGAACAGAATATGCACTTTGTATATTAGAAAATGGTGATGATGATAGTCCAACTATTACTACAACAATAAACGTACTCATTGCATATAATAATAATATTCTTAATGATCTTACATTGAGATTCTGAAAATTTCTGCACATCGACAATTGTAAACTTTAGTAGTTAATTTGTGCTTATCTTATAAGCGTTCGCCTCTTTTTCTACATAGATTGATGATTGAAGTTGAATTAGTGGCTAGATGTTTGTTTGTTTGTTTGATGACTTGGTCGATAATTCAATATCATCATCATCATTGAGTAAAGATTTCAATTGAAGCATAACATAATTAGTTATGATTATTATTTCTAATTCTAAATTAATTTTTTTATCAACCTTACTGATATCCAATATATGACAAAGCCTAACGACATAGAAAACATTTTGTAAAGTCAAATATTCTCCAGATAAATCTTTTACTATATACAGACACTCACACACCAATATACATTTGAGGCTAAACAATTGACATAGAAAATTTTCAATTATATACAGTTTTCGCGGCTTTCGGCTATATAATATATGATGGATATTTCTCATAACTAGGCAAAAGCAGAAAATTTCTTTAGCTTTTGGTTCCTGCATATTATAAAAGATTTTGATATTATGTAAGAAGAAAGATTATACATTTCACTGATAGAGAACAACAACAAAATATTCTTTGTAATGTTATATTCAATACAGATGTTAGAGACTATAGCAGCTTACTTCCTATTCCTCTTGATGAATTTAACGAATTGCTCACCCTGTTAGAGAGGGAATTTGATCATTATTGTCAAGAATCAAATATCGATTGAACATTCTAAACTTGATAGTTAGTTGCAATATTTTATTATTCTGCATAGAATATACATTATATAAAATAGAATAGCCAAACAGTCTCGTTAACATTCACAATTATCTCTTTATTATATAGTACTAATTTATTAGAATGTGGTTGAATTTGTCTTTCCAACGCAGGAAGAACTTAAAAAAATAGGCAACAAGGAGAGATTGAATGTGTTCAGGCGTTACTTTGCTGCAAGCCGCTATAATCGATTGATAATTCAACAAAATTTAATTCGAACTGTATTTGACAAATCACTTATTTCCAGGGTGGAGGAACTGGAAAAAGCTTACGATAAAGATTATTTTGATATGATTAAAATTATAAGAACATATGGATATTTAGAGGAATTCTTGATTGCTGTAAAGGAAGAGGACGAAGCACTACAAAAGATAATTGAAGCCTACGAGAAAAAAAGAAGTCAATCCCTCCAGTAGAGCTCATTTGAACTCTAGGATTACATAATCGAATCGTTGATTATTATGAAGAGGAGTAAAAAGAATATTGATTTATTGATGTAAATGATTAAGTGACTTAAAGTTGTTATAATTAAGATTTGCATTTTCTCATGCAAGTTCAAAGAAATATATATATATATATATATATTATGGAATAACTGAGCTCACAAGCCAAATAGACTATTTATCTTGAAATCAAAGATGTGGTTATTGAATAATAAATTGTAGTTTATTAAATAAAATTGAGTATTAAACCAACAAGAATATTGAGTACCCCAATATCTTATTAGGCTTGAAAACCTGTGTTAAGCGTTAGAAAAGCAGATCATGTGAGAACGTGCGTACGTACACATTAAAGCGTATTCCTCCCGGCAGATTTGCAATACTAGTATTGCAAATTTTCCTTTGTTTCGCCGCTGCTGCTGCTCTTCTATTACTAGTTTCCGTTGAAGCTATGCTAACATTGGTTCGTCTCGTTTGGCGGTATACTGCATTTGCTTCCCATGTGTACATGTGTACATATGAACCCCTCAGGTTATCAGACGGAAAAATACAATTCTTGTACAAGGATTGATAATTTGAACTAATGAAAATCCCGAGTGGAGTTTATCAATCCCGCAGTTTGTTAATTTAATTAACAATCGGAGTATGTTGCTATTCCTCAATCTTCTAAATAAATATTTTACAGATCAATAGAGCGACTACTTATTGGTCTTAGAATTGTTAGTCTTCTAAACAGTAGCAATAGTATTATATTTAAAATCGCAATTGCTAATTTTAACAGAATATATTATTTTATTCCTGAATTTAAAATTTGTATTTATAATGCTTCACAAAAGAGCAAGCACCTATATCATTATAAGAAGGATCGGAGAACCATTTAAGCACCAAAGTCAAGCATAAAAAAATTAAGATGACGACTTAAGAGTTATTACAAAAGGTTGTATCTACACACCTTAAATTTATTAAAATACATCCTCTATTCTTTTACACGTAGTCTATGAAAATTGGAATCTTGGGTTCCGGAGATGTAGGTCGCAGGTTAAGTAACGGATTGATTGAATTTGGACATACAGTCAAAATTGGAACACGCGATCCAAGTCAAGCAAGAGTCGCGGAGTGGATCACCAAACATGGAGAAGAAAAAGCATCAGCAGGAAGCTTTGCAGAAGCAGCCTCGTTTGGTGAATTGATAGTTCTTGCAACTGCCTGGAATGGAACTTCTAATGCCATTAAAATGGCTGATCCTATAAATTTTGTAAGAAAAGTTGTGATTGATGCTACCAATCCATTGGATTTTTCTAAAGGTATACCACCAACACTGGCTGTTGGTCATACTGATTCTGGTGGCGAAACAGTTCAACGCTTGCTACCTGATGCCAGAGTTGTCAAAGCGTTCAATATAGTTGGTAATCCTCATATGGTGCATCCTGACTTTCCTGATGGAGGACCACCTACCATGTTTATATGCGGAAACGACGATGAAGCAAAAAAGATAGTAACAGATATCCTTGCCAAATTTGGTTGGGAAACGATCGATATAGGAGGAATTGAAGCAGCTAGACTTATCGAACCACTAGCATTACTGTGGATCACCTACTATTTCAAAACAAATACTGGGAACCATGCCTTCAAACTGCTACGTAAATAAATAAAAAGTAATAACTTGTATCCTGAAGAAATGTATTAGAATCTATCTTCCATGCATAGTCTAGGAAGGTTATTTTTATTTCAAAACTATTATACCGCAAATGATCTTTGCCTTTTCAATAGCTATTTAATTTGTAGAGCTCAGAATTTCTCATTATTTTGGATACTTATACTTCCTGCAAAATGATGATATGACAAAGATTTATTGATAAAGTAACAGATCGTTGTCTTAAATTTATCCAAAAGTAATTTTTTACAGCTTTGCATGTTTGATCATTATAAATTTTGATATTTTTCTTCCTCTTCTGAAAGATATTTATCATTTCTTTTAAGTTAAATGTATCATCTGTAATAGCCATTATCTTGCTTATCACGAACCTGTTCATTTCTTATCTGAAGCTTGTCTTTATCTTCAAACAAGGCATTAGGATCATCTATAACAATACCATAACTCTTTCTTAATGATAGAAAGATCACTGCGAGAGCATCAGTAGCAACATCTATGATTTACTAATAGATAGAGATTACTTGTTAATTTGGATGCGAACACATTAGATCCAGTGTGAGAATCTGCGACGTAATAATATGCGATAATCCACAGCTAATGAAAATAACAGCCATCATGATAGCTAATTTGCTTACTGGCCACCTCTGCGTTACTTTCGCTGTATTATTCCTTGTATTATTATACCAAATATCATAAAATAGAGGAAGAGGCAATTATCATTCCTGTAGTTTCAAAAATATAATGTAGGATTTCTGTTTCTAAATTAGGCATTTTCTACATTTAGTTTTTGTCTTTTGTGGTAGTAGAACAAAGATGTTATCAAATGAGTTCATCTATTTGTTGATTATGACAATAAAGAGATAGTGGGGCTATAAACTGATATTCTTTTATGAATTTGTTGCCAGTAGCCGATGGTCATAAGTAGAGTAAAGCTTCTATATAAGAAAGCATAGAGCTTCTATTTCACCAGTATTATACTTAACATTTTCCACGTACATTTTCCACTTGTTTAACGGATTTTCCACTTGTTTTCCACCCAATTACTCCCTTAGTGGAAAGGCAAGTAGTTATGTACAGACAAATGAAAGGTTTATATAGAGAAATATACTAGAATATTAATTAAGAACTAATATGCCAGTCAGCGCAGAAATCCGTTTCAAGGTAAAACCTCACGAGTATCGCTATTTAAAGGGCTTAGCCAAGTTTTATTATGATAACAAGGTTATTCTTAAGCCTAGTGTCCATTCCCTAGCAAAGCTTGCTATAATAAAAGCATACAATGAGTGGCAAATCGTGCAAACGAGAGCTTTACAACAAAGAGAGAGAAGACACAAGGTTATAAGGTCTCTTATCGGTGATGAAAATAATAAATCAGGTTCAGCTTCACCGTAATCACAAATAGCATCAAGTATTTTCAAAATAAATGTGAACATTGTGCGTCTATGTTTAGAGGTATGGGGTAAAGATTACAACAAAATTAAAGAGACTTGCCTCTTGGCTGAAAAGCTGGGTTATTATGGATTTTATTATGGCGAATCATTAGCAGATATTGACCTTGATTGCTGGACTGTATTATCTAGCTTATCCTCCATGACCAATCGAATAAAATTAGGTCCTGTTATAACATATCTCTTTCCTCAGTATAGAAACATTGCACTTCTAGCCAAACAAGCATTAACATTTCAAGAAATATCTGATGGACGATTGGAATTTAGAACTGGTGCTGGAGCAACACTTCAATATGCTACTCAATGGTGGCACCCTTATGGCATAGAATATCCAAAAGAGAAAGATAGAGTTTCAATCCTTGAAGAAGGTTTGCAGGTTCTACAAATGCTATGGCATAAATCTACAGTTCATTTTAATGGAAGCTTTTTTAGATTAAATGGTGCCATGTTACAAAATACAGGCAAATATATTCCTATAACTATTGCAGCAAAAAGAAAGAAAATGCTAAGCATAGCGGCCAGGTTTGCAGATATATGGGAAGCATCTTATCTGTCGCCAGAACAATTCCACAAATTAAAAGCAGCTTTTGATAACATCTCTAGTAAATTTAATAGAAGTGTATTAAAGTCTATTGAGTTGGATGTAATTATCGCAGAATCTTCGGCTGATTTGAAATATAAAGAAAAACTATTTGCTATGGAAAGAGGGCCTAGTGTATACAATCAGATAGTAAGAAATGGATTAGTGGGCATACCAGAAATGATAGCGGAGAGAGTTAAGGAATATATTGATGCTGGTATAGGACAGTTTTTCCTTGCCTTTCAAGACCCTTTTGATTCCAAAGCTTTGGAGTTGTTCATGGATGCTGTAAAATAAAGGATTTTTTTAAATGTAATTGATTTATTAGAGAAGACTTAATATTTGATATACATTCTATCTTTGCTTTTTCTTTGCAACTATTGTTCATTTATCATTATTATCTCATCATTGCTGCCTTATCTTCTGTATATGACCATTACACTAAATTTACTATTACTACTTCGATATCATCTCCTCTTGCAAATAACATCACAAAGATCCAGAAGAGGTTAATAGTTTAGCTATTATTCTTAGCAATAGAAATTAGATTATTAGCTATACCTTATAGTGCTGCTATAACATGATGATTGAGAACCCTCATATCAACATCCCATTTTTTTAGTTGCCTGAATATGTAGCTAGCATCTAAAGGTCTTATAATTAGTTAACATAATGGTCTCATATTTGATTTCTAACATATACAAGGTGAATGCAAAACAATCAGATGATTAAGCAAACTACTATACACGCCAGACCTCATCTCTGTGCAACAGAAGGTATTTGAGGTAGAAAACTAAAATTGTTGTAGCTTCTATAACATCTCTGCTTATTAGGTGAGCATTCTTTATTATTTCTATAATCATGTATGTCTTTACAGTTTAGAATATTACTCAGAATAAGGAATGTGATGTTTTTATTTATTATATAGTCTAGATAACAACAACTTGAAAACAAGGTTGTAAAAAAAACTTTAAGGACGCAAAAAATAAACTAATTAATCCTACATAACGAATTCAACACTAATAGTAGAGAGGCCTTGTCATCATTAATAGGAATAGGAACATCTGGCTACACATATTTTTGGAATGAAGCTAACCCTACTCCCTTTAAATGGTACATAAACCAGGGCTTTAACTCAGTTGAAATCAATGCCAGCTTCTACCGTTTTCCTACCCAAAATTGGATAAAGACTTGGCTAACAGCTCCAAAAGACTTCTCTTTTTCCATTAAGGTACATCGCTCAATTACCCATTATAACAGACTAAAGAATAGATCATTAGAACTATGGAATCGATTCAGGCAACCTCTTGAATCTCTTGAAAAGAAAATCGATTTCTGGCTATTTCAGATGCCATCTAACTATAAATATAAGCAGGAAAATCTAGAAGCAATAAGAGCATTCTTTGAAAAAACTAATTTACGAAACAAGGCTGTGATAGAATTTAGAGACTCATCGTGGTGGGAAGCTGTAAAGGAAATTACAAATATAGGCATAGTTTTTTGCTCGGTTAATGCACCAGGTCTTCCCCATAACTTAATGTCCACAAACGGCGCAGTGTATCTTAGACTTCATGGTTCTACAGAATGGTATAATTACATATACTCAGAGAAAGAGCTTGATAACATCCTATCAAGGATTAAAAAGCTGAAGGCAGATAAAAAGATGATATATCTTAATAATGATCATGGTATGCTGCAGAATGGACGATACTTATTAAAGCATGTGTGAAACCTCACCTGTATTAAGCGTGATTTGTATTTTCTCATATTCCTGTGTTAGCACTCAGATATGTCTTAGCATGTTCTAATGCCTTTCTTTCATTTTCTGATAATGGGGCACTAGAAGTCATCTCTTTAAATTGCAGTGCATTAACGACAGCCTTTCCCCCCCAATGGTTATTAAAATATGCACGAAGAATCTTGGTTTCCTTTCTTATTTGTGAGACTTTTTCAACCCACGGTTTTAGTTCTTCTTTTGTATACAAATAATTATACCAATAATGTCCTTTTGTATTTCTTCCATGAAGTCTCACAAATGAATGATCTGCTGTAAGAACTACATCAGACAGAAAATGAAGATTCTCTTTTGGTGGTGAATCTGTAATTACTGCTGCAATATTGTATTGCTTTAGCATTTCCCAAGGTCCTTCAGTTTTCCATGATGGATGTCTGAATTCAACAGCATAGTCATAATTACTACTATTTGGTAATCGTGCAAGAAATACTTCTATATTTTTGAAATCATTAACTGTAAAACTCGGAGGAAGCTGGATCAATATAGCGCCTAATTTGTTTGATGTCTTTAACGGTGATATTTTGTCAATGAATTCTTCAAAATCTGTCATAGCCCCCCTTCTGATATCTAATCTTTTTTCATGTGTAATTGTTTCTGGTACTTTGACTGAAAATTGAAATTTTTCTGGAGTAGCTCTGACCATTCCAATAAAGGTACCTTTTGTCATATTAGAATAGAATTTGTTATAGAAGGTAGAATCCATCTCTACAGTATTGAAGAATTGTGAGTAATATCGTAATCTTTTAGTATTAACATCAGGATAGAATACTTCTGTCCATCCTCCTTTGTCTGGAGTATCAGCATAACTCCATCCGGAACAGCCTAATAGAAATTCTCCTTTTAATGACATTTTAATATTATTATTATTTCTTAATCTTCTATATTACTATGATTGTATTGCTATAGTAGAGAATCTTACTGCTGAGTGAATATAAAATAATGAACAATAATACAGCTGAAAAGGACTCTTTTATTTTAAATGAATGAGCATAGATGCCTGATACCCTGAAAAAGTAATTTTTATTCTTAGCTGGGTTCTTTATGTATTGGTTATCTGCTAGGTTTTGCCTAGTCCATCTCTTTATCTTTATTCCAAATAAGGATCATATACATAATTACATTCTTATATCATAATTAGAGATAAACAAATTCAAATTATCAATGGTCATGCTAATAAAAATAAAAATAATATTAATTAACAAAAAGAAATCAGACTTGTAAAAAAAGATATTATCAAAAGAGATATTGAGAAAATACTCAATCGCACAAACTCTTGGCCAGAGGCAATGGGAGGCAGCACAGATGATATTGTAAAACAAGGTGGATCAATAGTACAGGAAGACTGTAAAGATACATTTTGTTCCTGCTGGCTCTGCGTTAATTGCAGGAAAATACTATGCAATTGCCATAATAAAAACACACGCATACGCACATACAGTTAGTCCAAGGATGGCTCAAAGAAGATAAGAATAAAGTTACTTAAAATAGCTCAAAATAGACTTGCACATGACACGATAAGCGAAAGAATTTCGATGACAGTAATAAGCTCATGCATTTTTGAATTTGCTAAGGATAGATGCTCAAAATAGCAATAAGCAAACCAAAAAGATTTTTCTAGACATAATTGATCTGCTGAAACTATAGAGTTCTGTAGAAATGATATTAATACTTTAAATGAGTTTAAACCAAATCTTCTTATTTGCAAATATAATAAGTAGTGTCATCATATGTCATCATAGTCCAATAAAGTCATTCTCTGATTAAAACAATACATTGTAATTCCGGTGATAGTTGATTCAACTATAATTATGACAGATCAATGCACTACATTGTGATATCCCTAGAAACCAGCATTATATCTTAAACGTATGAAGTGTATAAGATATACCATGCTATCTTTTTCTTTTAACAGCCTTTTTATATTAGCATTGAAGAGCAGACATTTTACCTCTCCAGCAGATGGCTCAATGTTAGGAGAGAAAGAATAATTAGATCCAAGGTATCTGACTCCTCTCCCTCCCTTTACCCAAAGTATTGTTTCATATATATGCACGTTTTGTAACTGAAAGTGTACTATAATAAATGAAAAAAAATTTCTATCTGCTAATAGACTCGGCAGCCAGTAAAAATAGTTGTATGGAAGCTAATATCTAAAAATTTTCCAATTAATGGATGAGATGATATTTACATGACATTGCCAGCTATTTCTTATCTAAAATTTCCATTCTGCCTTAAAAAAGATCAGATTGAAGCAGCGCATGTATGGGTTACCAATGGTTTTAGAGGTACAATACTTTATAGTAGTGGCACAGGCAAAACCGAAATAGCTTTTGAGTGTGCAAGAAGAGCTGCAAGGGATTCTACTCTTACTGCAATAGATAAAGAATGCTCCTCCTCTAATGACTCTTGTTATTCTTCTTTCAATATTTTGTATCTTGTTCCACGAATAGTATTAATTGAACAAAATTATAGAAGGCTTCTAGCCTATGGCATACCAGCAGAAAGAATAGGAGTTTACTTTGGTGAACGCAAACAGATACAAGAGATAACAATAAGCACATACAATAGCATAATCAATAATCTTGATCTTGTACGTAAATCTAACATGGTAATATTTGATGAGGTGCACTTGATAAGCAATACAGCAAAAACATTTAGCAAAATATTTGATGTGATTGTAGAGGATCATAACAAAGCTATCTTGGGCTTGACTGCTACCATAGATGAAACAAACCATCGATATAATACCATTATGACACTATTGCCGCCAGTAAAAAAATATCCAATAAAAGATGCAGTAAAGGATCGTAGACTCGCTAGACCAATAATTATTCCCCTGAAGGTAGATCTAACAGATGAGGAACAAAAAATATATGATATCTGCTCTGCCAAAATCAAAAATATATCTAATCGCTTTAAGAAATATGACGCTAAATCAATGTCTTTACTATTATCTAAAGGTGGCTTTGTTAGTGGATTGGCTAGGGCATGGTTTTTGAATGTTAGAAAAAGACAGCTTCTGCTAAGTTGTGCAGAAAATAAACTATCAACATCAATAAGTATGATAATAAAAAAACATCCAGATGAACGGATTATGGTATTTAGTGAAACACTTGATTCCATCAATAAACTTAGAGATAGATTAGAATCAGAAGGAATAAAGGCAATGGCAATAGATAGCAAAATGAATTCTATTGAAAGACAAGTGATTCTATCCAAATGGGGTAGAGACTTTTATCCTCTGCTCTCAGTTCATACACTAGAAATAGGATATGATGTACCACAAGTTAGAATCGAAATTATTTTAGCAAGCACCTCTAATATGAATCAAGTTATCCAAAGAATAGGAAGAGTAATAAGAAAATATGAAGGCAAAGAATTAGCATTAATTTATGTAGTATATGTTTCAGACACTAAGGATGATAATATACTAAATGTGGTAAAGAAAGCAATAGGTACAAAACAAGAAGAAAGAAGAGAAGGAAAAGAAAAAGGAGGAGATCAAATTAACATGAAAAAACGCCTTCAAGGAGCATATAACCTAATAGAATCGAGTTTACATGAACCTGAAATCCTTGAAGAAATTCACAAACAAAAAAAATTGTTCAGAATCAGAAGCAGCAAAGAAAAAAGCAAGTTCTATGAGGTAGATGCCGAAAATAAAACATGTTCCTGTCCTGACTTTAGATTTAGATTGACAAAATGCAAACATATTCTTGCTACAGAGTTTGTATCACCATCAGATACATCTACCACAGCGGCAGCTTAGAGAATATCTTATTTTTTAAAATAAATGATAGTATTGTCTTCACATCCTATAGTACTCTATATCATTGGCAAATTTTTATGAAACCTTTGTTCAAAAGTCAACGACTGTACCAAATTAGGAACATCTAAACAACCTATCATACATATTACAGGATCGAATTACACGATAGTTTCTTCCTGTGTTGTATAATATATTATTCTCTCAAGAAGTAAGTAAGGATAATTTCTTAACTTTTCCTCTACTAATTGTCCATATTTGTAATCATAGATGCCTTACCTAGATAGCCTCCCTTAGATATTATAGATAGGTTCTCACAAATCTTCTCCACATAAGGTTACTTCTTTTGCAGATATTGAGAACAAGGAGATCTTCTATCCTCATCTGCTGATAAAGGATCTAGATATTATTTACCAAATACAGATTTTATACACAGGTGGTTAGCAATATTTTCTAGAATATATAGATAGAACGAAGGGAGGTATTCTATTAGCTGTTTATTGAAATTTTATGAACTATCGCTTTCACTTAGCTTAGATGGTTGGCTAAAGTGAATCATGATAAATTATTATTATTACTAAAGAAAGCCGTTATTCTCATTTGTTCTTTCATGTTTCTGTAGATTTTACTAGTTCTAATCCATTCTTTTTTATGTACAGACGAATTTATAGATGAGAAAGATAGTGCCTTTTCAAAACTGTCAAAGTCTTTTCTTTGACCTTTGAGTGCTTCTCTGATTCCCTCTCTAATCTGCCATACTCCTACTGGCATAACATATTCTGGATGAATTTCTCTTAGAACCAATGCTGCTGCTTTTCGTTTTATTTTAAATAAGTGTTCGGCTACTCCTAATCTAGCAGCAAAATAGGCTCCTGCTATAGAAGGATAATGATCTAAACCCTTAGCATCCTCAAAATCTATGCCGCTTCCTATATTCCCATTGTTGTCAAACCATGCTTCTTGCATTTCAAAACTCCAAACATCATCTGGAATCAATATGATAGTATAGTAGTTACCCAAATGAGAATATTTGTATACCTCAAAGAAATCCATTCTTGGATAGAAATCTATATCTTTTATCAAACTAGCAGAAATAATGTCATCTGTGGCAGAGATACTCCATCTTGTAGGTACCAGTCTTCTATTTTTTTGCAATCCTAACATTCCCATACTTAGAACTCGATGAATCCTGCTAATTTCAAGTCCTTTTTGGTAAAGGTGGACTATAGCTTCTGCTGCTCGCAAATCCTTATCATAATAAGCACTTTCTAATCTTTGATCTACTGAAAGTAAAGAAGTTTTGAAACTCTTTAAAGGCGCAACTGGACCAAATGGAGCAGATTCAGTATCTAGACCTAAATCTTTTTCTTGTCTTATCTCTGCAATAGGTTTTTTTTCAAATGTTATTTCACTTTCAGCTGATTTTGAAGACATAGCCAATTCTTGTAAACATTCTATGTACTTTCCAGACGTAGTATGGATATCTATATCTGATACTCCTCTTACAAGAGACAAGCGATAGTTAACAATTTGTTCAATACTTTTACCAAGCCATATCTCTGGCATATCTAGTACTGTAGTATCGCCATGTAACGGCGGTACCATAGGTCCTACCTTCACTTTAGGGTAGCCATATCGGCCAACAAAAACTGAGGGCGGCGTCGAGCCAGCAAGTGTTTTTAATGATAATTTGGTAGAATTTGCATTAAGAAACTGAATCCAATTTTCTTGTAATTGCTTCCTGATTTCATTAGCTGTTGGCACAGCTTTATCTAGATGTGTTTTCAATATAGAATAATTTGAATATATGCATGCTAAGCGCTACCTTTAGAAAATCTCTTGTCCTCACATTGAATGAGTGCGTTGGATGGGATTGGTCTTCTGGTTATGGCTTTAAGTCTATTAAACTTATTTCATGAACCTAACTATCAATTGTGGCCTGTTAGTGAAGTCTTATTATTTATTAAAAGATCGGTAGTGATCTTTAACATATTCTTACAGACGTTAAATATATCTGCCTTATTTTAGCTTCCAGATTTTCTGAATAATTCAGAAATATTTCAATACTATGGTCTTATTTCCATGCCATATTTAGATGCTAATATAGCGAGCTTTTGTTTTTGTTCATTATTAAATGGTGGGGGCTTTACACTGTTGTTAGAAATTTCCAAGCATACATAAACAAAAAGTTGCTCAATTTCGGCGGGGGATAGTACCATTATTAGTTTTGCAATCTCACTAGTTTCATTTTTGAAACTATGCAAAACATTTGGTGGAATATTAACAAATGTTCCAGGTTTGGCTTCAATTCTTTGCCCGTCCACATTAAATATTCTTTATCCTTCAATTATGTAAAACCCTTCATGTTCACTTGTTTGAATATGCAGAATCGGCCCTCCTCCTGGAAAAAAAACTTAGCTTCAATAAAACTGTACGTTCCACCTATGTCTTCCTTGAATGCAAGAATTGTATTAATGTCGCCGGCTACAGCGATATGTTTTCCTTTGTTAGGTTCAAGGATTTTTACTTTTCTGTTTTCCCATTTAAAATTTGCGAGGATCCTGTTAGTATAAAATTTTCTTACACTACTTCTGGCTCTACAGCCATATCAGATGAAAATTCTCTTTGATATTACCTACCACTGTATCATTTGAGCTGTCTATCACCGAGATTAGTATTGGAACCGTAGTTAGCCAAATATACTTTGTTTATTTCCGGATTTTCAAAAATATAACTCACTACAAATCGGTGCAATGAAGACAAATTAAGCTAAATTAGTAAAGCACAATACAAACATTAAATCCAGCAGTAGGTTGAGCTAAGATTATAACAAACACATCCTATTGATTCTTTCGAAGATGATGAAATCCAAAACAGAATATCTTACATTTAACACTCCTACAAGACGTGCGTTTGTTAATATTACTTCAAATGTAAGGAAGATAGTTGAAGAAAGTAGAATAAAGGAAGGACTTTGTTTAGTAAATGCGATGCATATTACCGCTAGTGTTTTTATAAATGACAATGAAAGTGGACTGCATCAAGATTTCGAAGGATGGCTTGAGAGCTTAGCTCCCCATGAGCCTACAAGTAAATATCAACATAATGAAACAGGAGAAGATAATGCAGATGCACACTTAAAGCGCCAAATAATGGGGCGTGAAGTTATAGTTGCTATCACAAATGGAAAATTAGACTTTGGTCCATGGGAGCAGATATTTTATGGAGAATTTGATGGTCGTAGAAATAAAAGAGTATTGGTAAAGGTAATTGGTGAATAGAATATCTGAAATCGAATTTAAATTAGATGACAAGATTTATGGGGGTTCGGTAGGGGATGCAGCACACTAGTGTATGTAATCCATTTGTGCAATATAAAATGATGTAGTCTAAGAGGGTTGTCTAATTTGTTTTAATCTAAGATATAGTTACTCTGAAATTTAAAGACAGTTTCTTTCGTAAGAGACCATAGTTTATCACCCTCTGATAAAAAATCATTGAATGGATCGACAATTAGTAACGCGGTGTTTTCTAAAGAATAATTTTTCATCATAACCAGCTATCCAGTCCTTACCTTTGCTGCATTTAGGATTAATTCGGCAATCTGATCTGGGTGCGATACAAGTGATGCATGGCTAGAGTTAACTGAGACAGCAGTAGCATTCATCCGTTTTGCGAAAAGACGTTCGGTATCAGGAGGAATCAGATGGTCACTCTCAGAAATCTGAAACCATGTCGGTATTTGCTTCCAAGCTGGAGGGCCAGATTTTTCAGCGGTAATTGACTGATTAATTGGTTTCTGCACAATAGCCATGATGTCAGCCTCAGTGGGATCAACATCTTGAGCAAAGGCTCCGGGGAACATGGCTGGGTTTATGTATGCTAATCCTCCGCTATCGAAAATCAAAAAATCTTTTGGTAACTTTGTTGCGTCGACGAAATCCGAGAGTGATTGCCCCTCATCAGGAGCAAATGCGGCAACATAAACAAGGCCTGTCACATTGGGATTGTTATAAGCAGCATTCGTGATCACAAACCCACCATATGAATGTCCTACGAGAGTTATTGGTCCACATACTAGGTCAATGGCACGCTTTACTGTAGCCACGTCATCTGTCAGAGAATGGAGAGGAAGTTGAACAGCGATAACTTTGTGTCCTGCGTTCTCTAAAATAGGAATTACCTTCCTCCATGAAGATCCATCAGCCCATGCTCCATGGACTAGAACAATATTAGTAGCGTTTGTTGTTATACCCTGTATTCCTTGTTGTTGGATTAATGTCTTGTTCTGCTGCGCGCTAGCCAAACCGTGAGATATAGTTGACGATAAGCCTGCAAGAATCGCTACACTTAAACACATTAAAAATAAAAATTTTATTTTATGGTTGTGTTGTTTCATTCTGTGTCAAATTAGTAATAGTAGTCTTGTATATTAAACGGGTAGTTACCAATTTGTAAGCATATTACAGAATCATAACTTTCTGATTTATTTACTTACAACTCTGCTTATTATAGGTATAGAAAACAAAATATGGAAAACAAAATAGATCCCAGCGACGGTCGAATGGAAGTCAATGCTGCATTAAAAGCTGTTAATACAAAGATGAAGTTTATTGAAACATGCGACCGAAAAATTGCTTATCGTTCGATCGGTAAAGCTTTGCCTATTATTATGGTAAATCGATTTCGAGGAAATTTAGATACGTGGGATCGAGCTTTCCTTGACGCTTTCGCTTCAAGATTTAATGTCATAACCATCGACTACAGCAGCATTGGATTATCAACGGGGTCATGGGCATCAGATATTTTATCAATGGCAAAAGATGTCAAAGATGTTGCTGAGGCTTTAAAGTTGACAAAAATCATCATCGCCGGATGATCGTTGGGCCGGAAATGGTTGCACAAACTGTGATGACGCAGTATCAAGGACTGATGTGTCATGCTATTTTAATCGGAACATCCTCTCCCATCAAGAACAATGGTGTGTCAGAAAAGATATTCTGGAAGAGAGCATTGAAGACGGTCAATGACTTAGACGACGGGTACGTTCTCTTCTTTGAGCCTGAGTCAGAGTCAAGCAAGAATGTGGCAAAATTGTCTTTTGGAAGAATAGCACAGGTGACAGAATACTTGGATATTCCAGTGCAAAAAGAATCTTATGGTAATCAGCAGAAGGCAGTTGATGATTTTCGTGAAGATAACTACTACACCTTAGGAAAGCTTACAAGCTCTAAAATTCCTATTTTAGTCTTCATGGGAGATCGCGATATCTGTTTTCGTGTGGAAGACTGGTACCCCTTGGTAGGGAAGCTACCGTGAACTCAATTAATCGTGATGCCACAAGCGGATCACAGTGTTCAACATCAATATCCTGATCTTGAGGCAACGTATATTGCCGCTTTTATTCAAAGTTCATTGTCATAATTATTTAATAATCAAATTAATTAATTATTATAGTCTCATTAGCTCTAATGTCTATATTGATCTATACTGCTATCCCCGAAGATCCTATGTCTACGCTGCATTAGAGAGTAATGCCTGCAATTAGGAGCATAATAATGTACTCAGCCCACCTTTCAAGAAAGCAAAAACGCATGACTGCTTAAGAGGCCTACATGCTAATGGCTGGGCATATACGGCAATGACCAAGGAGCACATCGAATTACTATCAACATAAGCGAAACTCGTAATAACTGGATATAATTTATTTTGTCTATGAGTAAAAGCCTGTATAGTGAACTTGAACAGAATGCTCAAGCCTTTCTGAATAATTTGCAGCAGAAAGGAGGACCACCAATTTATACGATGTCACCAGATAACGCTCGTGCTGTATTATCTGGACTTCAGGCTAGTTATCCTGTCCAAAAACTTCCAGCTGATGTAGAGAATCGTACCATCCCTGATGGCCCTGATGGCAAAGAGATATCTATCACCATAGTTCGACCTGCAAATAGCAGCAATGAAATTTTACCTGTTGTAATGTTCATCCATGGTGGCGGATGGGTTCTTGGTGGATTTGATACTCACGAGAGATTGGTAAGAGAGCTTGCTAACAAAGCGAATGTTGCCGTTGTTTTTGTCAACTACACCCTTTCTCCAGAGGCAAAATATCCTATTGCCCTGGAACAAGCGTTTGCTGCTACAAGATGAGTCGCTCAAAATGGCCAATCTATCAATGTAAATCCCTCACGTCTAGCGGTAGTTGGGGACAGTGTAGGGGGTAATCTGACTGCTGCCCTTACGTTGTTAGCCAAGGAGCGTGGAGGACCCTCAATTAGATTCCAAGTGCTCTTCTATCCAGTTGCTAACGTCAGCTTTGACACACCATCGTACATGAAATACGAACAAGGGTACTGGCTTACCCGTGAGGCCATGAAGTGGTTCTGGAATAACTACACTTCAAATCAGACAAATTTAAATGAACCAACGGTCTCTCCACTGCAGGCTACAGTTGATCAGCTTAAAGGATTGCCGCCAGCACTTATCATAAACGGAGAGAATGATGTACTGCGTGATGAAGGTGAAGCGTATGCACTCAAGCTATTGTTGAACGCAATTGCTGATGATCCGGCACCAAGGGGTGCGATTGAACAAGCTTCTCATATGCTGAAAAAGATATTGTCAACGTAGAAATAGCGGTAGCAGGATTTGTTTTAAGCTACTTGATCATAACTCTCATTTTCAGTAGGTGAAAAGACATAATAAAAACTGTGAATATTACTCCAGCGCTGACTAGAAAACTGAGCTTAGTATATGAGTAGTTGGCATTCGTCTAACACATAATACCTTAGTTTGGACCAGCCGGATTAAAAAAGATTGGCAGACGAACATAAAACAAGTTTCTCTTGGCTGAGATTTGAAGCTAATGTCTCCTTGATGTTTTTCAACAACGATGCGGTAACTGATGTTTATACCTAGACCTGTTGCTTTGTCTACATTTTTAGTTGTAAAGAATGGTTCAAATATTCGTAACCAAATTTCTGGGTGAATACCTTGACCATCATCAGCTATTTCTACCTTGCTCTTAGAAGTAATAGTATTAATGTAGAAATTATATTTAGTTTAGTTTTAGTAATTTTTCTTTACACAATCTATATAATTATACTATGAAGATATTAGTAGTAGTAAAAAATGCTCCTCTTCCCTTTTGCATTGCCATCGGTAGTTAGGGAATCCGCATTATTACTCATCGTTCTATTTTCACTATTGATACCACCAGTTGGATATAATGATGTTATTACTTATGCACAAGAAGAGATAGAAGGTGTCAATGCTTCTATTGGAGGCGGAGAAGATGAAGAACAACCATCTAT
>DASQRW010000020.1:0-7208 GCA_035642715.1 Nitrososphaeraceae archaeon
TTTGGAGGTGGAGACGACAGATACGATATACCAAAGTCAGATATTCAGCAGGTTGGTGCAAATGTTCTCATTGGTCTTCCTCTGTATGAGATAGTAAAGAAGTACAAGGTAAGTCGTCAAGAACCTTTGCCAACAGGTAAGTTAACAAAAGATCCATGGACCCAGCCAGAGAATATAGATCTCGCTACATATGAGAAAAAATATCCAAAGTCATTATTTAACAAGGGCGTTAGGACAAAGGACGAAGAACATGTCGGGCACATAATGAAGGAGACAGATGATAAGATAGTTGTTTTTGGTCACTATGACTATAGGTTTGATTTTCCAAAATCTAAGATAATAGCAGCAGGAAGGAATGTTATTCTCGATATGGATTATCCTGAGATATTCAATTATAAGGTAGAAAGAGATGCACCATTGCCTACTGGAGAACCTATTGATGCGTTATCTGCCGAGGAGCAAGAAATATCAAAATAGCTATCTTAAGAACCGTAAAATGCCTAATTATATCTAAATAAAAGTGCAAATTTAAGCCACTGGGAAGCAGAGAAGTGGAGGAATATATTGAGATAGACATCTCACTCTGAAGTGTTGCTTCAAAACTAGCATAACGGTGACAAGAGTATTTGTTATATGTAATTAATAGAATATTTTTCAACACATTTACCAATAGGGAAATAGATAATCTTTATAGTATAACATATCCAATATATCCCCTGTGTTCATGCAGCACTACTGATACTAATGATCTTTACCTGCTAACCTCCACATAGACTATTACAAGTTTTCCTGACATCAAGCATACCTCATATTGGACTTTACCAACATCAATATTGTTACAAGACGTCCTACTGTTGGATTAGTATCAGGTATATTATATAATCGCTAATGGTGATTGTTATCGAAAGAGGAGCAAGATAATAGAATTATTTTCTAAAAATTATAATATTAATAATTCGCAATCTATCAAATAGAATATACATACTTATTCTAAAAATTATAATATCAATACTAATTACAATGGCACCTATCTGTACATTAAAAAGATAAACAAAAATGTAAAATATATGGTGCAAAAGTCAGCAACAGTTTAGCTTATAATAACTTATGAATAGGCAATAATATAACAAAAAATAGAAAATAAATATCTATAACCTAAATTTGCTATGGGTGTACTCATGGTCGACGATGTCGACGAATTGATACTGTCTACATTAAGTAATGACTCTAAACAACATACAAAAGAGATCTCGGATTTCCTAAAAGATCATGGATGTAGTATAAGTGAGAAAGAAATAGAGTCCAGAGTTACCAAACTAGAAGAAAATGGAGTAATAACAGGATACACAATATCTATCGATACAAAGAAGGTTAAACGTCGTGTAATACGTGTTGCGCTTGTAACGTTCAAAACATCCCAACATCTCAGGAGTAGAATAGAATGCTTAAAAAAATATCTTGCTGATGCGCCTTTCGTAATTTTCTCTGGGAGAACCAGAGGTGGATATGATTGGATAAGTATCCAAGCTTTTATAACAGAAGAAACTGCTGATGAAGAAAGTGATATATATAGAAATCTTTTTGGAGATATTATCCAATCATATGCTGTTTATGACTTTGTTTCAATAAAAGAACCATCTTTTCATTCTCTCATGCATAGTGACAAAGAATATAAGAAATTCATCAATGAATGGATTCCAACATTCTAGGGCGCTATGTAAAAAGTATATAGTTTTTTTGTCATTAGTTCTTAAATGATCTACGACTTGAATTTTTGAAACGTATAGTATCATCAATCATGGCATGCACTTTTAACCTTAATCCCATCAAAAAATTGGTTATTTCAGTTCTTTGCTCAGGTTCAATAGTGGCATGAACTTCTTCAATTATGTTATCTATTCGAGCAAGAGTGATCTTGAGGGCTAAAGATGTCTTTTTAGTAATACTAAGTGATTTATACAGAGCCTTCTGATGGATAGAATCACATTCAGATCCATCAAGTTCGTTTAGAAACGACTTTACCTCTCTTATCTGTCTGACAGTCAAATTATTATTTACTACATGGTTCATTATCTCTGTTCGAGAATCAAAAGGTAAATTGGTAAGTTCTAATGCTTGACTAACATTCAACCGGTTGGTAAATATTTGTTCCTTGATATCATCAGGCAGCTTTAAGAGTTGAATTCGGTGTGATACATATACCTCACTCATACCTATCTTCTTAGCCAACTCGCTTACACCACCCCATCCAAAGTCTATGACATATCTTCTGAATGCCTCTGCCTCTTCAATCGGTTCCATAGTTTTGCGTTGGATGTTTTCGGTAAGTTGTATTTCATATGCTTGTTTGTCAGACATTTCTCGAATTTTACAAGGAATATGGCGCCATCTAAGCGATTTGCAAGCATGAAATCGCCTGTGCCCAGCCACAATTTCAAAACCATGAGTAATTGGTCGTATTAAGATAGGTTGAAGTAAACCATGTTCTTTGATACTACTAACTAATGCATCATCATCATTTGTGGATAATTTGTGGAATTTTTCTCGGATAGCGAATTGAGATGTACGTATCATCTTCATTTCTATAGGCTCAACTATACTTGTATCTACAAATTCCATGAATACGGGATGATTATCAAGTACTTATGCGTTATTATATTTGATATAATTTTTCATTGTTTTATAAAAAATTATATTTATTATATAATAAAGTATCAGAGATCAAAATAATAACTAAATATTTCCTACCATTATTTTTTAATAACATACACCATAACTGCGCATTTCTTTTATAATTAAAACTAATAGTTTTCAAATACAACCAAAATACAATCTAACGCTTGTCAAATCGGATCTGCTAGAAGTGTGTACACTCATTACCATTCAAACCAACAAAGGCTCTATATTTCGTTTATATTTATTACATTTAGCAAAGAACCTGATATTTTACTCTATATTATATTCATATTTTTCAGTCATATGTTTCATTTTATCTCAATATTGATTATTCTATCGTATTCTTATTCTAAATCAACAACCAATATATTTTGTAAATCCATGGAAAATATATATTATTTATGTCTTGTCAGACTATTTATAATTAATATTCATGTTTTGATCAGTTTTGAAAAATTTTTATAAACAATCTTACATTTATCGAATAGTTTTTGCTCATGTGTTTTATCAGATATAATGTCAAACGGTTGAATATTTTCGTCTTTGATTTCATTCTTATACTCTTTTATCCACTTTTCTATCATTTCACGATTTACTTCAAGATGAAATTGAATACCTACAGCACTACCAATTCTAAATGCTTGAGGATATAGTTTTGAGGTTGCCATGACAGCTGCGCCTCTGGGAAGATCATAGGTATCTCCATGCCACTGAAATACTCGTATGGTTTTACTTCCTATACCGTTAAACAAATCCTTTTCTCCAATGTCAGTTATATTAATGTCATACCAGCCAATTTCCTTTCTCGCACCTTTATACACTGTTCCGCCTACTGCCTGAGCTATAAGCTGCGATCCCAGGCAAATACCTAAAAGAGGGACATTCTTTTTTATTGCATCTCTGATCAAAATTTCTTCCTCTTTCAAATAATTTATTTGCTCATAAACTGACATTGGTCCTCCGAGAACGACAATTGCGTTATAACTTTCTGAATTGACAGGGATCGTATCTGTCTGTGCGTCAATGTTTTTAATTTTATAACCATCTGATTGAAATAATTCTTTTAACGTCCCTAAAGTCTCACATTGAATATTTTGGATTGTGAGAATGTTCTTCATTGTCGTATATATATATATTAAATATAGGATCAATAATATTTTTTTTATATATTATATTCTATTTCAATCAAGATCAGAATGATCTATTGATTAGATTCATGGAGATTCATTATTTGAGTAGATGCTCTATTATACATGCTTCGGATATCAAACCACATTTCATAGAATTTTTAAATGGAAGTAAAATTTTATTATCGAACTGTGGATAAAAAACACACTTTTAGTGGAAAGAAAATCGAGCCTCCGAATATTCATTCAGGAATGACAGTTTCACAATTGATTGATTTTTTTGCTTCCACAGGATATAATGCTCGGCGACTTGCTGAAGCAGCAGAAATTATCAAGGATATGATCGACACAAATTCTACTATATGCTTGACCTTATCCGGTGCAATGACTCCAATAGGATTAGGTAAATCAATAGGCACTATGATTGAACATGGATTTATTGACTGGATTGTCACAACTGGTGCCAATGTTTATCATGATATGCATTTTGCATATGGTTTGCCTATCCGTCAAGGTTATTTTGAAGTAGATGATGATATTTTGTATTCAAAGCAAATTGTAAGAATATATGATGTATATATAAAGGAGATAGAAACATTACAGACTCAGGATTATATCGTTCAAAATGAAATTAAGAAAAAGTCAAATGAAATACCTAAGGTTGCATCAACTGCGGATATAGCCTACGCATTAGGAAAGGCTACTAAAGAGAATTCAACGTATCCTGAAAAATCATTTCTTGTTTCTGCATATCAACAGAATGTCCCAATATATATGCCTGCTATCAGTGATTCTTCAATTGGTCTTAATCTGCTCCCATTATTATTTGAGGGAAAAGAAATACTCCCAAATGTAATTTTAGATGTCGCAGAGTCAGCTGCGATTCTTTGGAAGAGCAAGAGATCTGGTGGCGTTGAATTAGGCGGTGGCGTTCCAAAGAACTTTTTCCAACAAACTGGACCAGCATTATATCAAATATTGAAGATAAAAGAAGGTGGACACGATTATCTCATTCAGCTTACTGATGCAAGACCTGACACAGGTGGTCTATCTGGTGCAACTTTGCAAGAAGGAAAGAGCTGGGGTAAAATCAAGACATCACACAGAGGAAATGTAATAGTTTATGGAGATGCTTCTGTCTATTTTCCACTCTTGTGCTCTTATGTACTTTCGGAATGCAAACCAAGAAAACACAAGGAGCTTTATAAAAAGAAAAATTCATGGGTGAGGCAGATGAAACAACTGTACATGAATAATAAAAAATTGAAGTGACTGACTGACAATATATCAAGTATTGTTAAGGAGAAGGAATAGTTTTAAAGATGCATATTCCGACTCTGGATTATGAAAAATGTGAATTGTATGACATATTGATATTAGGAATAACCGCCATTGTCATATGGAAAGTTTGCAAGAATAATTCAGAGAGAGTATCTATATTCTATTTATATGAACTAAATGTTATTTAGATAATGAGACTAAAACTGAACTTTAGAAAGATTGTTGAAACCTGTATATATTCATATGAGTTAGAAAAAATGAAGAATTTTTATGTTAATGCCATAGGGCTCCAATTGATCTCTGAAGAAAAGGGGAGACACGTATTCTTGAAGGTAGGAAAAAGTATGCTATTGATCTTCAACCCAAAAAATACAATGGTGGAAAGCAATAGTATATTTCCAATTCATGGTGCAATAACTCCCCCTGCAATAATTCATTTTGCATTAGAAATAGAAAAGGAAGATTACGAGAATTCGAAAACCGTATTGAACCAAAACAAAATTGAAATTGAAAAAGAATTAACATGGAAAGAAGGAACAAAATCTATCTATTTCAGAGATCCTACTGGCAATCTAGTTGAGTTTATTACCCGGGATACTTGGCCGGTAGAAGATTGATTTTAATGTGTGTGTATTGTTATGTTCTCTTTTTAAAAGTAAAAATTAGGATCTAATTGTTGCGTAGTGTATTAATATCATGTGAAAGGAGAATTAATCGAACTCTCTTCAATATGTTTATTTCTTTAGTAATGCGATTGTGATAGTTTACGATGTCTTTATGATATCAAAACAACTTAATATATACATACATATATCTATATATTGTCTACACAATAATATGTCCAACTGATACAAGTAGTAGTTTCAGCTGCCAACTCTCTCTGAACTAATAAATCTAGGAGGTAATTACAAGTGGTTATCCTACGATTAATTGTAGATTTCGAGGAACTAATTCGAGAAGATGACTGACAATTGCATGAGAGAAAAATATATCATTCATAACTTCTATTCAGGGTTGAATTGATAACGAATATTAATTTATAAGTTGACGATTTTTGTTTTGCATAATATTCTAATTATACATTTATATGGTTATAAGTAACTATTTTTTCTTCTATAATATTGCTATAAATGAGTGCAAAAATTCAGAAAATTTTTTCTTAACTCTAATAAACGATGACAATAATATAGTATTCCCTGTTCTGTCAACTGGATATGAAAGAGGGAAAGCCCTATGAATATCCTTACTGTATTTCACACCTTCATAAGATAGGTGAGGGAGGATCTCACCTATCTTATGAATACTATGATATGAAAGAGAAGATCAGTCCCACCAACCTATGGAGGCAAATATATCATTCTGTCATAAATATTAAAGGATGCTAAACATAAGATGATGGATATTAAAGATAAGTTAAAGATAAGATAACGGGTGCCAAGGAAAATATGTCTTATTCTGGTGGGAAGGAAGAGACATTGAAGAAATATGATTCATTCACAGAGTATAGAGAAAAAGAAGCAATGATACCAGCCAAAAAAAAGAGCATGAACCAACTGCTGTAAAAAGATAGATGATCGAAAAGATTAATGGACAGGACAAGAAGTGTGAATTGTAAAGAAGTAAAAGAAATAGAAGGCAGATAGGCTAAAGATGCTGCTGGTGTTACTCAAACGAATGAATAATAAGTAAGAATAACACAATAAAGTAGAAGAATATTATTTGATAGCAATCAGTCATAATAATAACAACAAAAGTTTAGAGGAACATATGAAAACAACTACTATTACTGAGAATACAAAAGACAGATTAAGATCAACAATCAAAGCAGAAACCACAGGTAGCGGTAAGAACATTGCCCCAAATCACAGCAGCAACATAGATTCTAATTCTTCATCAATAAATCAAGCGAAAGCAGAGAAAAAAGAATCTTTTTACTATTGATATGACAATGCCTAAGGGCTGGAAGACCCCAGCTGAAGACAAAGCAAGAAGAGAAGCTGAAGACAAAGCAAGAAGAGAAGCTGAAGACAAAGCAAGAAGAGAAGCTGAAGAAAAAGCAAGAAGAGAAGCTGAAGAAAAAGAAAGAAGAGAAGATGAAGAAAAAGCAAGAAGAGAAGATGAAGA
>DASQRW010000021.1:0-5763 GCA_035642715.1 Nitrososphaeraceae archaeon
GCAACCGTTCTACGTTTGCCTCTAATCTCGATAACATCACCTGTAGACGCACTCAAAGAATCCATAGAATCATAGTCAATTCGAGCAACTCCACGGCCTACATCTCTAGTGTAAGCTTCAAGTACCTTTAGAGATAGAGTATTCTGGCTCACGATAACACCTAGTACTATACTCATCTTTATACCTTTACTACCTTTCTGCTCAAATCTTAGTGTTAATATCTTTAATCTATGATCTTTGTGTATTATGGATATGTGTTATACTAATCAAATGTTAAAGACAGCATTTATTGTTTGTTATCTGTCTTAAATTAACATTAAATTAACATTAAATTAACACAAACTTAAAATCACCTATTTGCGCGTCTCTTTTGAGTAAGTTTGGGTAAACGAACGTTAGTACGTAGAAGGGGCCGAGGGGGCAAGCAATTTAGAGCAATTACGGTTGGAAAGCTTGCTCCAGCCAAATATCCTAATTTTAAATTAGATGAGCATCACTCTGGTACCGTTGTTGATATTGTACATGAACGTGGAAGAGATGCTCCTCTGGCGAGGATTCACTTTGATGACAACACTTATTCCTATGTTCCAGCTCCTGACGGTACAACTGTTGGAAGTAGAATTGAAATCGGTGTCGGAGCAACTGCAACTGCAAGAAATATTTTGTCTTTAGAATCAATACCTGATGGCACTTTAATTTGCAATATTGAAAAGAACGCTGGCGATGGTGGTAAGTTAATTAAATCAGCAGGTTCTTCTGCTCTTGTTTTTGCTCATGGCACTGAAGGTGTAACATTAAAGTTCCCTTCTGGTAAGTTTCTTATGGTTAATCCAAAATGTCGAGCAATGATTGGAATAATTGCAGGTGCAGGTAGAAAAGATAAACCATTTCTGAAAGCTGGTAATAGAGCAAAGTATATGCAAGCTCATGGAAGACTATATCCTACAGTTAGAGGTATTGCACAAGCTGCAGTATATCATCCACATGGCGGTGGAAGACATCAGCATATCGGCCGTCAATCGTCAGTTGGCAGAACTACTCCACCAGGACGCAAAGTTGGGATTATAGCACCTAGAAAGACAGGCCGTGGTAGAATAAAAGAGCGAAAATAATAATAATAACATGCCATATTTATATTTCTTTTTTGAAGATCAAACCTATTTTAATTTCCTTTTGGCTATCCCATATTGACAGAAAACATTATTCCATTGTTTATATTATACAATTACATTAAATCTTTAATCTATTTCTATCATAGCGCATTTTAATCAGATCTGTTAGGTTGAATTAGTTATGATGAATGATATAGCGAAAACGGTGATAATATTTCCTGTATTCAAAAAGCAAGCGACTGTTATTGGACAGTAAACATATAGAATTTTGTAATACAGAATTATTATATTCTTAGAGGTTTCTACATTGACTGCAAAATCTATTGGCAGTATAATTAGTAAAATGGAAAAAGTGCTTTATCAGAGAAAATTACCAAGACTTACTGCCCTCAGAGAATTGCAAATGGAAGAAGAATGTGATGCATTTAAAATACTTGTTGGGACCATTCTATCAGCCCGCAGTAGAGACGAAAATACCAAAAGAGTTCTTAATAACTTATTTATTAGGTTCAAAAATGCTAAAGAACTGGCAGAGGCAGATATACAAGAAATTAAAGCAATAATACATAGCAGTGGTTTTTACAATGTCAAAGCTAAGAGGATCAAAGAAGTTTCACAATTAATAATTGAAAGATATAACGGAAAAGTTCCGGATGATTTAGAAAGACTTCTAGATCTGCCTGGTGTAGGCATAAAGACAGCAAATTGTGTTTTAGTATATGCTTTTAATAAACCTGCAATTCCAGTTGACATTCACGTTCATAGAATATCAAATAGATTAGGTCTTGTTAATACTCGAACGCCAGAAAACACTGAAGTTGAGCTAAGCCGTATTATTGATAAAAAATATTGGCTCAAAGTAAACTCAACTTTCGTAATGTATGGTCAAAATGTCTGCCTTCCGATAAAACCAAATTGCAAAGTGTGTAAATTAAAGAATGTTTGTAAATTCTATCGCAATATTACTGATGCTGTGTCTGCTCCTCAGAAGAAGTCTTCCTTTTCTTAAATACCAGCAGTCCAACAACAAGCCCACCAATACCAACTATCATAACAAGTGGTAAATAATAAAGCGGAGAATTGATAGGACTTCCGTAAATCACGTTAAACGAGATATCTCCTCCATATGTGTTAACAGCAGAATTTGGCTCGTCCTTCCCGTAAACTGCTATCGAAGCAATGGTAAAATCGTTTATGGATAATCTGTCAATAATAATCCTTTGACCGTTGGTAATAGTCAGACCTTGATTGTTTGCATGTGCTACAATTACTGGCTGATCTCTAGACCATCCATCAGTATCGTGTTCATAGACTCTTATGTAGCCAGACTCTTTTGTATTTACTGCGACCCAGAATTTCTTAGAAGCATCTCCAAACATTGCAATTTCAATGAACTTGTCACTTGGTGTGGGTTCTTGCAATTTTACAATAGTCTTCGCATTCTGCATATCACTATATGACATATTATTTTGTATTGTCAAAATCCAATTTGTAACTTTAGGCGTATCGAAAGCATAAACAAATGGATTCTTTCTATCACTATTTGATGAAGAATATGGAAAAACAAATCCTTCGCTATTTTCTGTCTTGATTACTTTATATTCACCTTGGGGAGGATTAACTAATTGTTGTTGGCTTAGAACAAAGGGTAATTCAGAGACAACTATCATAGATACTATCAAAAATGATATAACGAAATACAGCAGCATACGACATAGAGATTTGTCATATAGTAATATTAATTATTCCTGTCTCATCTCGCTCAGTAATTATTACTATAATAATAATTTATTATATATATTTTATTATTCCGTAACTATTGCTTGCAATTATTTTGAAATCTATTATATATGATTAGTAGTTTTACAGGCAATTATTACAACAGATTTATTTTATGAAAAGCTAAAGATGTTTTTTTGTTCTTACTATAAAATGATAATTGTTCCTGTCTATGTTATTTGTATAAGTTTTTTTAATTTCATAAACCTTTTCTAAAATCGACAAGATACAAAAATAAATCCAACTAACAAGAACAAAAGCAACCAAGCTTCTAGATTGATTTATGATATTAGTATATTCCAAATGCATTAAACATATAAAATCAAATTTATTTCATGAACTTAATATCGGTTTGGGCTCGGTGGGATGTGGGCCAGAATCGACTCTATTTTGCAACCCACATTTGTTACAGTTATTATAATAATAATAAATAAGGCAAACTAATTCAAGGCTTTAGGCTGTTATTCATAATATCTTTCTAATCTATCATTATTATGATAGTAGTAGGATGATACCAAGGCTTTTTCGTATTCCATACGGATGCGGAAAGATGCGGAAAGATGCGGAAAGTATTTCAGACGGATGCGGAATAAGTGGGGGAATGCGTGCGAAATTTCCGCAGACTGTGCGAAAAAGTGTGTGAAATTTCTAATAATACCAACTATTGCATTGGAAAAACATGTGGAAGACCCAGTGATATGATTTAGTAGATGTCATAGAATGAAATTGAATTATCTAAGTGAATAGTCCGCATCACTTCCCACAGAGTAAATTATCGTAACTCTCTTGCTAAAAACTTTAACAGGTTCGGTGGGATTTCAGATAGAATTGACCCAAATTTGCCACTCGAATATCATACAGCTAATGCTATTGCCAATAAGTTAGGGATAAACAACGTTTTGGCACAGGTAATGCCTGAGACAAAGGCTCAAGAAGTTAAGAAACTCCAAGATCAAGGAAAGAAGGTTGCAATGATTGGAGATGGATTAAATGATGCGCCAGCGTTAACACAGGCTGATGTAGGAATTGCTATAGGATCAGGAACAGACGTTGCCATGTCATCAGGACACGTAATACTTATGAAAAGTGACCTTTATCATGTCCTTTCTGCATTAAAAATAGGGGAGTATTCGTTCAAAAAGATTAAACAGAATTTAGCAATGTCTTTTGCTTATAATGCTATAACAATATCGATAGCTGCTGGATTGTTATATGGTGTTACACATTCTGTTATACTTACACCTGCACTTGCAGCACTTGGTTGGATTATAAGTAATTCTGCTGTGTTTGGTAATCTTTACTAGTCAGAAAATACTGCCCAAATAAGAAGAAAACATGATGCAATGATATTTTAAAAATTACTCAAAATTCCTATATTTATTGGTTTTTGCTAGTATATATTGCTGTTAGTAGTGGTAGAACACTATCTACGAAAAAAATTAAATTAAATGGTAATTCTTGTTCAATTTGGAAAAGTATTAATGCTATAACATAAAAAAGTGTGTGTTATGGTAGAAACAAGCTTAGTGGTTTCTGCATTAGCAGATGTGGCTTCTTTTGTATCACCATGCATTCTCCCTATACTTCCTTATTATCATTATTAGAAGATTTACCTGACACAATAGAAAATTAGCCTATAAAGTATATAATAAAATTATCTAGCAATAGGATTCTAAAAAAGATTCAAGAACTGTCGTGAATAAACTTTCTAATTATTTCTTTCATTTTTGGAGTCATATTCTCTGATTTCATATCATGTTTTTTGATGGCGTGTTCTGTAATTTTTCTTATAACTTCTTCTTCTGTCCCGGCTTTGACAACATGATTACAATCAAATCCTACATCTTTACATGATAATGTTAGCATGTCTTATTCTTCTTTGTCAATAAGTTGAGTATAAGAACACAGTTAAAAATTTGTAAGTTTGCTACAAATATACTAGGGTTTTGAAGCAAGAAGACTCTAAAAGAATTATTGCAAACCTACTGACAAATTTCAAAACTTTGCTGTAAGCGTCAAGAAATTACCGCAGCTTTATGAATGACATAATCTACAAAGTATATATTGAAGACAAGCATTGTAATTCTAATTACGCTGAACTGTCGATCTGCTTTTGTATAAACATTCAATAATTTCATAATACCTTTAGCCTTACTTGCAGGAACCTTTACAGTCGTTGCACCTAAAGCTTTATAGAAAACAATGAAAAAAGAAAATGAAGGATAGGTATCAATAGCAATGAGTGAAGTATGGAATAAAGTCTACAAATCAGATAGCACTTTCTTTGGAGAAGAGCCTAGCAACTTTGCCTTACTTTGTTTTAATCATATGAAAACTAACAATGCAACTAAAGTATTGGAGCTAGGAGCCGGCCACAGTAGAGATACAACATTTTTTGCATCAAATGGAATTGAAGTAGAGGCATTAGATTATTCTGTAGATGCTGTTGCGATACTGGATAAGATAGCAAAGGAAAAAAAGGCTGCCAATAAAACCACAAATCTTTGATGTCACGAGCCCACTTCCATTTCAAGATGGCAATTTTTATGCGGTATATTCACACATGCTCTTTAACATGAAGTTTTCACTAGACGAGCTTCATTTTATATTTTCAGAAATAAGAAGAGTACTAAAACCAAAAGGTTTGAACTTCTTTTCTGTCAGAAACTACAATGACAAATCCTACGGCAAAGGTAGAAGAGAGGTAGTAGATAAAGAAGACATCTATGATATAAATGGCTTTCAAATCTGATTCTTTACAGAAAAGGAGATACAAGATTTGACAACAGAAGAAGGCTTTGAATTACTCTGGATAAAAGAAGAATATGAAGAACCAGTTACACTTTATCTTGTATCTAGCAGAAAAAAGTGT
>DASQRW010000022.1:0-44467 GCA_035642715.1 Nitrososphaeraceae archaeon
TTCTAAAAGATAATCCTAAAAAATATAAGTATAACCCATAGCAAACATACTTTGCAGACGTTCTGTTTCTTTTAAATATATGCATAAAAGAAGAAGTAGGATTCATCCAGCTATAGATTTATCGCCAAGTTAACAGAGCCGTTTTAGCATTCCATATCTCCATCGGGCCTGATGGAAATCTTGATTATAGAGTGATGTCTTCAATGGCATTCTCAAAATGACTTTGCAAGCTACTATTTTTTGAAGTGATTCTATATATCCATCAGCCTTATAAACTGAATTGATGATATCGTTAGCCAGACCTAAGATACTTATTTCAAAGACCTCATCGAAATGAATATCCCAATTAGCAGTAATCTGTATCTTATTATTTGCAGTAGAGGCAGGTACAAAAATCAAATGATTAACCGTATTATAATGATTATATTTCCATGCTATAAGACGTGATTTATACTCAATAACTGATAATAATGGTTCTGCCAGATGGACAAGTTTATGTCTGAATATACATTGAAGAAGGGTACTTTTCTCTTCATTATATCCCATAAAATCTTTCATATACTTTTTTAGATTGTTGTGTTGTGGAATACCTTTTAGATCTTTCTGTTGTAGGAGCAGCCTTATCAGCTCTTCCTGTATAAAGAGCTCCAAGTCAATATTAGAAAAACAATAAATCAAAGCAGGAAATGGCGCATAAGGCTGAGTTTTAATGCAATGGTCTATATCTTTTTTAAGCGCATCCATCCTTGTTTTAATAAAATCCTTTGCATGATTTAACAAATCATGCTGATTGGCAAATTTACTCAATATTGCGATTGATATGTTTGTTATATTAATAATATACTATTGTAAATTAACATGTTATTTTTTAGTGAGAAAACTATACTTTGTCAATACCCATACTATTTTTTATTCTAGATTTTACATTATACTATAGTTGGTAAAATCAATTTTGCTGAGTCAAATTTGATGGGCTAAAATTAAATTAAATTAAATTAATTAAATTAAATATTAGTATTAAACTTAATCACATTAAACAAAAAAATCAGAGAAAAATCAATTTGGTATGCCTTCGATCACAAAACAAGCAAAAGAAGTTGCTATTTATTCTCTGATAATAATACAAAGTGCAAATAACATCTTCCCTATTCCTTCTTGTTTGCTTACAGTCTCTAAGAATATTAGAGCAATAGTCAATAGTATATTCTATGCTTTTGCTATTCTTTACTAAATTAAAGCCCTTCTACGTTAATTATGTATATATATGGCATACTTTGTGAGTTGAATTCACATTTTTTATCTTTTGTAAAAGCATAAGAATAAGGATTCTCTTATAGCGAAAACATAAGAAGTAATTTTAACTGTTCACGTTTTTTCCAATCTATTGGAACTATCTATCTCCCTTACTGATTCGTATTTAATTTTGGTCTGTCCTTCTCCTTCCATCTGGTCAATTCTTATATATACCATTTCAGATGTGCCTCCTTTTTCACCTTGCAGCTCTAAATATGGCTTGCCCCCTTTTTTACCATCATTATTTCTCCAATCTCCATTGTCTGTAGCTGTCCACCATAATTTCCAATCATTTGCAGGATTATCATTAGCTAATAATCCTTTGTTATCAACATATACTTCAATCTGAACGCTATTATCTTTGTTATTGTAGATAATAACTTTTAGACCGACCCATCTGCCATTGAGATCGCCAACATTTCTATATGTGCCATCTGCTATTTTTATTTCATTTTGAAATTTAGGAGTTTTTGGGTGTTCTGGATATTCTTTTGCTAAATGCGGCTCTCCATTGAACTCTACTCCTATGGCATAACATCTACCAGCAAGCCTATGATCATTGTTATGTTTTCCTCCACGCAATTTGAAACTTACTTCGTCGTCGTCCTCTTTTGTGTCTAATTTGATGTAGGCTGTATATTCACCATCTAATACCGCTATATCCTCTAAATAGAATTCATCTCTTTCTAAACGACTATCATGTTTATATTCAAAACCATAGTTTTCTTCTCCTTTTGTTTCATAGATCTTTGTAACTCCGTTACGATCAACGAGTAGCTCAGGAATAGGAGGCCGCAATAAAGGAGTAAGAACAATAATAATGATTATTGTCACCGATACGATAATTATTATAATTATTATTAACAAAATTGTTTTTCTTTGTGGCCTAAGCCATTTATCCATATGGCAACTATATCAAAATATAATTATAAAGAAGACGGAGCACTTGTAATAAAGTCTAGGTGAACTGTTCCCAGCTATAAAATTTCTTTTTTCTTATCATTTAGGCATTATATATATAACCAATCTCTATAAAATATCGATTATTTTTTAATGTTAATACTTATAACGATTAATAACTAGCGTTGAATGTGGTACAAGACCTATACGTTTGCAACAATTGTGGAGTAGTTTTTGACCTTGAACGCCGACAAGAGAAAGATTGTCCATTATGTCATAGTGGGAAACATATCCCAATACAAAGACCCAATTGGTAAGGCGGTACACACCTTATTTATCATCATGTTTGCAAGCAGTTAATATAGGACATCCACCCTATATAGTATGGTAGATGAACAACTCAGCTCACACTTATTATCTAATTCTGTATCTTTCCACACGGTGATTGCAAACCATGACACTTTGTGAAAGATGTACCAAAAATGAAGAATATCATACATGTTCAACGTGTAATCAGCATTTGTGTATGAGCTGTTTTAATACCGTTCATTTTGGTATAAATGCTCCAAGAACTGGTAAATCAATGGTATACAACAAATGCATTTTTTGTGATAAGGTATATGCAACTAATGCAAAAGGTAGTGTTTGCGATAAATGCGCAATTATACTTACTTGGCAATCTGGAATGGACTGTCTTGCTGCAGTAAACAGGGTTTCAGAACTAGTGAGAACAAATAAACTGGACTCAAAATTGAAAAACGAAAACTATTGTAAGACAAATTTTGGTATACATGCTGCGCAAGTAATTATGGATGCAATAGACAGTTTAAAAGTACAATAATAATATTAATAATAATAATATTTGTTTTGAAGTAAAATAACTGGTCTAATAATTGGTTGACCTTTTGGCTTAATTTTTATATTAAATTCTTTCTTAAAGACAATGATCGATGACGATGACAAATTGACAGATCCAGATTTTGATGATAGAAAGTATAATTGAAAAATTAAAAATAGTTTTGTATAGTTGTTGTTATATAATATTATTACCATAACGAGGACGACTAGTGTGTCCATTTTCTCTATTAGAAGTCCTTTCTGATGGTGGCATGCTATTATTATTATCTCTTGAATATTATATAATGTATGGTATCAGTATGCTGATACGTAATCGCATTTAACAAATAAGGTATTTACATAACAGAGTTTGATATCTTACAAAGTATGTTGAATTGTTAAATTGCACTTATCATATGAACCTTCCAAAATTTCTCTCTTTTCCTTAACAAAAATACAATTAAGGAGATATTGGCTAGTTGGAACTATTGCAGATAGAGACTTTATTCATTATAATATTGGATAATCTTATGTCATTGAATTATATACAAAAATTTATTTCGCTTTCTTCTAAGTGCTTGTATAGTGTTTATTATTGTCCATAGCCGGTATTCTACAGCAAATCTCGATATGTATTAGTTACACTTAATCAAACAGTTCTTAAGTGAGTTTAATTAAATACCACTATGAGATTCAATACTAGAAATACTAGCAATTCCCCATCACGATTTAGTCTTGGCAATCCTAAAAATGGTCATCAGAGGGTCATAGTTGATAGAGACAATAATAAACATCTTGAATTTTTTATGAATGGTAGCTGGAGACATGACCCAAAATGCCGAGAGCTTACAAACAAGGATTGCAGAAATAAATTCTAGAGTAAGTGTAAGCAAAAATAGTTAAGAATCCAGTATTAATGGAATGCATTTATATATATTGATAATATTGCACATTTTTGACATAACTATAATAGTCAGATTCTTTAATATAAGATGAGAAGAAAAAGAAGAGGATGAAGAAATAAAATGCCAATGCTTATGATACAGTGTAAAACTTGCGGTGAAGTATTTCCAGGACTGTATGTTGATGAAGGAAGCAATGATGCTTTCAAAGCAGCTGCCACAAATGCTAATACTTCACATACATGTTCAAGAGGACACAAGAATGAATATGTTACAGTAGACTACATGGATTGGTCTACACAAGAATGAATATGTTACAGTAGACTACCTATGGATTGGTATTGACTTTTTCTTGAATGTAACCAAAGTAATACTGGTAACATATCCAGATGATTTCAGGCTGCAAGAAGGAAAAAGTCTAGTAGAGTCACTAGCAGTAGAAACAAGAGGCTTACAAATCGTAAAGATAGTTACTCAAAAGTATCTAAACCACTCAGAATATGGATTAGGTTCTGGCAAAGCTGAAGAAATTAAGGAATTTGTAAAAGAATCCAATGCGGATCAGATAATTGTTGACGAACATTTGACTTCAAAACAGATACATAACCTAGAGAAACTAACAGGGGTACAAGTTATAGACAGAGAGCGATTAATACTTAACATATTTTATTCTAGAGCTACTACAGCTGAGGCAAAGCTACAGATTCAACTCGCTGAAATTAAATATGAAATGCCTCGAGTCAGAGAGAGCGCAAAGCTAACTTCAGGTGGTGAAAGAGCTGGAAAAGGTGGCATGGGAGAGTATACAGTCGATGTAAAGTTCCGAGATCTAAAAAGACAAGCTTCGTTTATCAAAGAAAAATTAAAGTATGCACAGCGAAAACGTGAGCTTTATCATCAACAAAGACTGAAAACTAGAATGCCTGTTGTCTCGCTGGTAGGTTATACTAGTTCGGGAAAAACTACATTGTTCAACCTGCTGACAGGTCAGCATAAGGAAACTTCACGTAGTTTGTTCACAACACTTTCAACAACAACAAGGTCTTTGAAAATTGGCGACAAAGGAGTGTTGCTTACAGATACAATAGGTTTTATTAGCAGGCTTCCCACCTATATGATAGACGCTTTTAAATCAACACTAGAAGAATCACTTGCTGCCGATTTGATTTTACTATTGATAGATTCATCAGAGAAGATTGAAGATATTAGAATAAAGTATTCAAGCTGTTGGGATGTTTTAGATGAGCTGAAAGTAGACAAATCAAAAGTGTTTGTAATTTTTAGCAAGTTTGACAAAATACACTCAGAACAAATTGAGGAAATTTCAAAAGATTTAGAGATATCAAATCCAGTGGCTATATCATCCAAGACAGGATATGGGATACATAAACTAAAGACTATGATCGAAGATCATATTGTAAATTGATAAACTCATAGAACAAATACATAAGTTATTATAGGTACGATATCTCTACTAAGAGATGACTAATAAACACACAATTCATACTTGTTGTAGCAGTCATGACGATGATATTGATGATGTTGTATTTATTCATCGAAAATTTCACGAGGTGAAAATAAAATGAAAATGGAAAAAATTTTTACTTCGCTGAGATCTTTTACCACCCATAACGGCAAAACAAAATTTTGTGCAAATTGCGCTAACATGGCTACCCAAGAAGCCTTGTTCAATGTAGGTGGAGGCGTTACTCTAATAGAAAGATACTGTGAGACGTGTGCAAAGACAGTAAAGTAAATAGCAACCTCACACACTTTATTTATAATAATTAGTTTATCCAAATATTATGGACCTAGAATTTTAATCTATTCATATTATACCATTTCGTAGAATTCGAACCCTCAATTCGTAGTCTTTATTTTTTGGGCTCATAGACAATACACTTAATGAGTAACAAATAAGCCTTTTTCTATCATAGATATATAATATGTGAAGACTATCATAAAGCATCTATGAAAGAAAAGATATTAGGATTTGACATGCTAGAATTATCTTTCTAATTACTTTCTTCTAGTTGAAGTAGCTTCATAGAAAGATAGAAGCTTAACAAAACAAATATGTTTTTGTTCTTGACTACTTTCGTGATGGTAGTAGCATCCGTGCATTGCAAAGATGAACATGGAGTAAGGGTCTGATTCTAATTCAAGCAATCACTTTTCACTTTTTGTTTCATAGACTAGGTTAGATGCTTTAAAAACACTGGGGAATTTTTATTCTGTAGTTGTAATATGTTTAGAGTAAACTGCAATCAGTTTTTGAAGCATTGATATGTATCTTTTTTACACTAAAAACAGAGTTACTTGTTTGTAAATCTTATAGCATTACTTTGTAGATTATTAGAAATCAGTTGAGTTAGCATATCTCTGTCTGCCTCTACAAAAATATTATTACTATTATCATCCTCAACTATTATTATTACGTATAGTATTCTTGCTAATAATATCAGTTTAATTTTGATATCTTTTATATTCCTTTTTAGTTATATATATACGATCTTCTAATACAATTTTCGACATTCGTTATTTTATTTAAGTTCTGTATCAAGCTTATTATGATCAATTTTAAATGCTCTTATTCTTAGCAGAGAAGTCATTATATAGCCAAATATAGCACCCCATATTAAATGGAAACCAATTGCAGCAAGTGCTATATTTCTTATTGATTGATTTATATCTTGAGATAAGATCTGTCGGTGAGAATCCATAGCAAGTATGGTAACTATATAATTGATGGCTGGCTGAATTAATAATGCAGTTATCGGCAAAAACAAGACCAACCATATTACAATACCTGAGACCATTCCAATCAAAATGCCTTTATAGTGTTTGAGCATGATTGATTCTTTCCATCTTATTATTATGAATCCAAATATTGCTCCTAATATCGTTCCCGTTAGTATGTGTAGACCAAAGCCTAGATATGCAGCAGTAGCAAAATTATCTGTTAATCCTGAACTAAGACCCAATATTGAATAAAACGTACTTATTTGCCAGCCTATTATTACTTCAGCTATCGCTATAGCGGTAGATATTGACCAGGTAGCAATCAAACCTGCTATTGCTCCGTACACTACTCCTGCATATGATACTCCTTTGAATTTAGATGATAATGATGACATATCATTTATACGTAAATGAGGTATTTTACCTTTTTTTACTATATTGTTATAATAAATATACACAAACCACTTACAAAGCAGAGAAATTAAATAAAAACAGAGATTTTATGAAAAAAATGTACAAATAATTAATGACTATTAATAGCCTCTCTTTAGGCTGTTATGGCTAATTTTTCCAAACAAAACCAAGTATTCTCCAAGGATAGGGTAATAGTGTTATTAGAGTTATTGATGAGAATAATATAAAATGACAGTGGATTGATTTTTAGATTGCTTGGCATATCATAGTAAATAACAACAACATGTCTGCGCATAATAGAGAGGCGATTGCAGAACAAATAGTTTTAAGCGAGATAAACAATCTGCGTTCAGATCCTTCAATAGTCAAAGAAAATGGATGTGCTGCATGTCATATATTATTCACATTAGCTAACAGGATGCAGATAAGTGAACAAGATGCTTCTGACTTATTATCTGAAGTCCTATTTAATAATCCTGAGATAAATGAACTCTTTATCGAAATAGTAGAAAATATTCATATGAAACAACGGATGATGGGAGTATCATTTTCAATTAAGAGACGTGAAGCTAAAGATAAATACATTGATTCAAATTTCAAGAATACATTATCAGAATTATCTGCTGATATTGCAAATTATGGAGCTGATATTGTTCTTCGTAAATTGCTTATATCGTCTATTTCATTAGAAATTGCAAAAAATATTGGTATAGATCACCATGCTGCTATCGAAGAGCTTTATTATTATATGCGAAAAAATGACCGGCAAACGCATGAAAGTATCCTAGAATTTATCAATAGATTTTATGAAAGAATTAGAAGAAGATGATAGAGAAGAAAATAGAGAAGAAGAAAATAGTCAAATTCAGATAAGTCATTTTGATATTCCTTTATTTATTGCATTTATAATCTTCTTTTTCTCTTCGTGAAGTTCATTAAGAGTAATAGCACTTGCTAAAATTATAGTGTCATCGTTATTATAGTTATGATTGCCTTCAGTAAAATAGTAGCATAAGAAGAGCTTTTTGAATATTTGAATAATCCAATATCATCATCCTTCTCCATCATCTATTGACAGGTTAATTTTTACTCCTTTAATAAAATGAAGGAACCATATAGTCAATATCGAGTTTGGTTGCCTTACCTTTATGGCTGGCTAATGCTGCTGACTTCAAATATTTACTGTTATTTACAAAAGCGTAATACACTTTTATGTATTATTTTATTATTCTACATCAAAATCTGCAATAATATATACTAAAAATAGTTAAACTTTTTATTTTGTCAAACTAGCGCCAATGCTTTCGAGATATACTATCTCCTATACATTTCCCTTTGCTACATTTGAATCATTTGGTAGCACCAATTCCTTTAATTTTTTACTATTCTTTCCGTTATTGGTTTTTGATTCTTCTTTTCCTTCTTGTTCTTGTTCTTGTTGCGATAATTCTTTGTTATTTTCTACTGACATTGCTTTAGGATCCTTGTCCTTTATCTCTTATTTCTTTTTTATGTCTCTTCTAATTCTAAATTCTAATTCTACTCCTCGGTTATTGGTATAATTAAAGGTAAATGATTCATTAGATGATATAGGGAAACTTGACAATGCACCAACACTACAACATTCAGGACATTTGTTGTTATAATCATCTCCTTCAGGCAGTAGTCTATTTTTATCAAAGTATGTAGCGCACCAGTGACATGTTTCACAGAGAATGAATATGGGAGATAAAATAGAATCGCTAGTTCTTGTCAAAGTATTGACATTCATATTAGAGTATTCGTAATTGGTTCTTGAAGACATTTAACATAAAAGGCATTTAACAATATATAAAATCATCTTTTTTAACTAGTACAATGCAAAACATCATATCTAAAGTAACTAGCAATGAATTGATGAAATTTACCACAGAATAAGCGTGAGAGGACAAGTTTAAGGTTATAAAATAAAATAAAATAAATAAATTAAAATCAAACCTGATTTTGCAGTCGAAATGTAAGAAACGTCAATTTCAAGCTATCAGAATAAGTTAGAAATATGCATCAGTTATTGAAGATTTCCTTTTAAATCTTATATTTATTTCTTCTAAAAATTACATAACCGTAAGAAAGATGAGAATAAGGATATCAATATATTTCATATAGACAAGAAAAGCCGCACGAAGAAAAGATGTTGTTAGATTATATTTTTGTTGTTGATAAAAATATAGTATCTATAGTATTGCTTATCTTCTTTGTTTTTTACTTCTTTTACCTATTTTTTTAGTAGCAGATGATGATGCCTTTTTACTTTTTACTTTTCTTACATTTCTTTTTTTGGAATCGCTAGTTCTTTTTATTATATCATCTATCTGTACTTGTAATTTCTTTACCTGAGATTGAAGATCATTTATGCTTTTAAATTGATCTTGAATCTCATCATAGTGCATTTGTAGGCTATGAACTCCTTGAGCTAACTTTTCTATCTGAACTGATTGTTCTTTTAGTTGTTGTTCTGATATATCATTATCATTTGTATCTGTTAGTATATCTTCATCTTCTCCATCCATATCTTCTCCTTCTTGAATAACAGAGCTTGGGTCTATGCTAACAACACGTTCTTCTACTATTCGTAATGTTTCGGGTGCTACCTGCTCTTCCTCTTCCTCTTCCTCTTCTGTGTCTTCTTCCTCTTCCTCTATCTTTTTAAATGTGACATTTATCTCATTGTCCTCATCTTTATTTGACATTTACATAAAATACAAAAAAGTCTCTTAAAACAGTTGGGATATTGAAAGACAGATATTATAATTCATAGATGTCTCGTGTAGTCTTCTTTCATTATATCTAATTATATAGAATATATATATTTTCATTGTATCAATGCTTAAATTCATAGGTTTAAAGAATACAAGCTAACTTGAATAATAAGAGAGCTCTCTATCTCAAAGAGAGACTAGATCTTTCTGAACTTCCTGGAGAAGGAGGATATTATAAAGAAACTTATAGGTCTGATAAAACCATCATCTTGCCATGCCAAACTGATGGTGAACGTTCAATTTCAACGTCGATCTACTATTTGCTAGATGGGACTCAATTTTCAGCATTTCATAGATTAAAATCTGATGAGATATGGCATTTTTACATTGGCAGCTCTATCACCTTATATATTATCAATAAAATGGAGAATCTATCAGAAGTCAAGCTTGGGAGTAACATTGAAAAAGGTGAGCTTTTTCAGATTCAGGTGAGAGCTGGATCTTGGTTTGCTGCAACTGTAAATGATATATCTTCATATGCATTAATAGGATGTACTGTATCGCCAGGATTTGACTATTTAGATTTTGAACTCGGTGACAGAAAAAAACTGATAGAGAGGTATCCTCAGCACAGATCAATAATTGAAAAATTTACCAGATTGCAAGTAAGTAAATAATCTTAACAGAACATCAAAGCAATAACCTTAATAGTGTAGAAAAAATAGAATTAAATTTAACAAAGAATTAAAGGATAAAAAAATTAAACTCGTAATGAAGCTATGGGATGGATTATAAAAGACTATTATTATTTTAATTTATTTCTTTCATCTCTTTGTATATTACAAAAATTCTTGTTTATACTCTAAAGTGTATTTTACAATATTAATTTCCCTTGAAGACATCAATATACTACTTGATATCTGCCATTCATCAAAGTTATCATACCAATCAGGACAATTCTTTTGCATGGTTTGTTTTAATTGGAGGTATGCCATTTTGTATTAACTTATCGATTGCTTGTATTATTATTTTATTTTATTATTGACAAGCTATCATGAGGAAAACCTTAGTAATGTTTGGCATCGAAAGTTACAATATTGAAAAAGGATCTCACTCAATGCATTATCTGCTGAGAGACTAGATATCTATTGGAATATAAGAATGAGTATATACAAAAATTATATCCTATAGGTTTCGTTAAGTTTGATGGTAGGGAATATTACTTCAGAACAAAGTGTATAATGTAAGAATGGTTACACATCTAAATATATGAGTTTTCAAAATGTGAATATTGACTTTATTCTCTGAAGGACCACTAGACATTGGCAAAAGATTAAGGTTTATAAACTCAGTTAGATCAGTTATTTACTAATATTACAACTGGTAAAAGTCGGAGTTCAATAATAATATCATGCAACTAAATCCATTATTTGTATTTTCATTATGTCTTATGCTTATTGTTGTATCGATAGTAGGATTACTATCACCACCACTATTATCTTATGCGCAGCAGAGTAAAGATTCTACACCTTGTATAATATATGATCCATCTAATAGGTTAATTACGATAACTTGTGGATCTGCAAGTCTTACTGATATTGATAATCAAATAAAAGATGCTAACATATTACATAAAGAAAATAATGAAGATGATGACGATGATACAGTATGGTTATTAAATGCAGGCATCATAGTCGCTGAAAATGTCACCTTCTATATTAATTCAACAGATACTAAATGGCTGAAGATAATGTCGGATGGAAATACTGAATATGCAATAGAGGTTTATGGTAGCTTAAAGATTGACTCAGTAAAAATAACTTCATGGAATCCAGAAACTAACGATTATGCTATAACTGATGATGAGGAAGGACAAATATTTAGACCATTTATAAGAGTTGAAGAAGGAGCAACAGGGACTACTGATATTACCAATTCAGAGCTTGCTTATCTTGGATATGCTGCTCAGATAAAAGAAGATAATCATCATCGCAGGTCTGGCCTTGTCTACTATGGAGGTAATGAGAGCATAATCCGCGGCAATCACATCCATCATAACATGTTTGGTTTCTATTCTGCTGGTGTAGATGGTTTAATACTTGAAGACAATTATGTCCATGATAACTACGTTTACGGTTTTGATCCTCATACTGGTACTCATGATATGATAATTCGAAACAATACAGTTCATGATGATGGCCATATAGGTATAATCTGTTCATTAGATTGCTATAATATCATAATAGAAAATAATGAAGTCTATAATAGCGGTGATATAGCAGTAATGTTTAGTAGAAATATGTATAATTCAATTGCAAGAAATAACTATGTACATGACGAAACTCAATGCATATTTGTTTCAGAATCACATAACAATGAAATATATAATAATACAGTTTCACATTGCAAGAATGGAATTTATCTAAAACATGATTCTTCTAATAACAAAATACACGATAACACTATCATAAATGCTACATCAAATGGTATACTTGTCAATTCAGGTGCATCAGATAATATATTTAGTTCTAATACGATAATCAATGCTACTAAATTTGGAATAAATGCCAAGAATTCTGTTTCACTAGCTAATACATTTGAGAGCAATAAGCTAATTAAGTCCAAAATGCGAACAAAATAATACTGATATCGTATGGGTTCGGTGGTTCTCGCGCCGATAGAGGTTCTAAAAAGAGATTCAATGATAATAATATCGGGCGTGATTTTAAAGCTTTCTTCTATTGATGATTCTTTTCTGGTATTTGAGTAGTAGCATTATTATTTTTTTGTGTTTAGTTTATCAAACAAGAAATCTAGATCCTATAAGCAAGGATGAGATTACGCAAGGTTACTAGGAATAGCTTACAAACACTATCAAGCAGAAGGCAAAATAATTCAAGGCCGATCAGCATGACATCAAGATATCATCTGAAATCCTACTTGACCTTAGTTTGGCCATTAGTTTTACAAAACTAAAACAATTTGAATCAATGGTAGAAGAGAGAATGTCTAACGGAGAGGAATCACGAATGTAGTAACCTCAGTGCAGAAGGAAAAGCCATAGTAATATCTTTTTAAGATATTCTTGTCAAACTCTATAAATTATGAGCAATGAAGATGGATTAACTTGGTCAGAATGGCTTGATTTTGAAAGATCTACTGTTGAAGCTATTCCAGAATCGCCCGGGGTTTACAAGATGCATACAACCATGAAAATTTTGTTTATAGGAAGCAGTGCTCAAAGCGTAAGACAATCTCTGCTTGATTGCTTATCCGATCCTTGCATAAGTAAGGCTACAAGATTTGGCTATGCCCTAACAGGTTCAGCAGATAAAGTGAAGGAACAACTTCTAAATGAATATCGTAGTAAACACAATGGTAAGTTGCCTGTATGTATGGAAGAGGAGAAATCAAATTAGATTAAATATATTAATTATATACAAGCCAAAATTATTATTTCTACAGTCAGGTTATACAATAAGCTTGTATCGCTGTCGTTGAATCACCCAGCAATATCGCCTTTACTATTATGATAAATTTCTGGCTCTTCTATTCTGTAGGTATCACTTTGATTAGAGATTTGCAAATATAGATGATGACTGCGGCAAATGATAATGGATTGGACGTAGAAAAATAATTCACAGTAGTAGTAGCTATAAAAGTTAATTCACGGGTTCGGTGGAATCCATGACGAGATCGGTGATAAAAGTACGTTCCTATTATAGGAACAACATTCTAAGCTTTAAAGGTTTCTAATGTTTCCTGAAATGTTTGAGATATGAACCTCATCTAATCTTATTCTATCAATATTTAATTTATGCATTCAATAAGTTGTTGATACTCTATAAACAGAAAGACTATATTTAGCAATTATTGACAACATTGGTGACTTTTGCTTTTTTAAATCTAAACCACTGCTTAATATCAGTAAAATCATCTTTTACTAATCCAGCTCCTAAGCCTGCAAGAATGCTTGCTGCAGGAACAGGTAACTTTCCAAAAAGTAAGAAAAGTGGCAGTAACGCTCCAATTTCACCATGATGTACTCGCCTACCAAAAACATACACTTTAGATGGATTTTCTTTGGAATTCCAATAATTTGTTAAAAGCTCTGCAACTGCGAATCCAATGATTGCTGCTCCTCTCATACCTATGATGTTGAAGATAAAAGGTAGCATATTGCTAGTGATATCACTAGAGATATATTAATTTTTCATCTTCTCAAGTTCTGATAATATGAAGGGAAATTTGAATAGATGGTAACTGAAGGGAAATAGTCTACGCATCGAGAACGTCAATTATCACGCTTAATCTTCTTTCATTTCCTTTATTGCCATTTGCTCAACGCCGCCAGTTGCAATGACAAATAATGTCATACATCACAAGAATTCTGAATACAATGATCGCTCTTCTTTTATGCTCTAATACCACTTTACCAAACTCTGGGGGATTGATAGGATTTCTCTCATTCTAGGAAGATAGCATTGTTGAATCCAATGATGATATGTCATGCATATTGGTATATCGCTATCCAATGTGTGCCGCTTATGCTTACTACAAAAAATAATATTAGAACACTTCATAGAATTAGAACATGTTAGTGAACAATATCAGCTCTATAATTCTTGTTAATGAAAAAATGATGATGATGATGGTTATTATCTAAAATGTACTTTTACTAAAAGCGATTTAGTTGAAGCACATACAAGGCAATACATAGTTCTATATTATTTATATATTTGAGTAGTGCGGGAGTTCTGGAAATGGATAAGCGAATAAGGCTGGAGGCGAAAGTGTGACAAAAGATTCAGGTTTGCAAGTTTCTCCTAGTCGGCCGCCAACACGAGAACGCGTTGGACTCGTCATCGATGGTACAAATGCGGCTGCTACAGTAAAAACTATTGCTGCAGTAGAAGCATCAGGAGTGCGGCAGATATGGATGGCACAGCCTCCTTTTTGGCCAGACACACTAACTACACTAGCAGTAGCTGCAATAAAAACCTCTACAGTACGCTTAGGAACGTCCATTGTGCCAACATATCCACGTCACCCGCTTGTTATGGCGCAGCAGGCTCTGTCATTATATGATATCGCACCTAGTAGATTGCGTCTTGGAATTGGCCCCAGTCATCAGGCTATTATAGAGGGCATCTATGGCTTACCACAGCCAGCACCGTTATCTCATCTGCGCGAATATGTAAATGTGCTACGTACAGCGTTATGGGAAGGGAAAGTAGATCATCATGGAAAGTTCTTTAATGTTAAAGTATCGATGTCACATACAGCGCAGATTCCAGTATTGATTTCCACATTAGGAATGAAGGCATTTCAATTGGCCGGAGAAATCGCTGATGGAGCCCTTTCATGGGTATGTCCAGTTCCGTATTTGATCCGTACTGGAATTCCGGCATTACGCACTGCAGCTGCTGCTGCGAATCGACGATCAGCGCCACCATTGGTAGCACATGTTCCGGTAGCACTTAGTCAGGATCGCGATACTGTACTTGCTGCAGGGCATCAGCTGCTAGATATGTACGCGAAGTTTCCTTTCTATGCTAAAATGTTCGCTGATGCAGGATTCCCGCTAACAGCTAATCAGTCGATTTCTGATGCGCTTGTAGATAATTTGGTAATATCTGGAAATGAAGACACTGTGGCTGCGCGGTTTACAGAACTTGTGGCAGCAGGTTTGGACGAACTGATGGTAAGTCTGGTGCCCATAAAAGACACTGTCGATGAGCTGACACAAGTTATGCATTTGATCGGTCAACTCTAAAGGCTGCAAGTGAGCAACATTGTAGTCATCGTATCTGATGAACACACAATTACAAAATATCTCATAAATGATTGATAAAATAAGCAGTATTTTAGTCTCTCTGGCTGTTCATCACCTTCGTAATCTTTTGATAAAGCGAATCCAACAGAAGTTTGGTTTTTCATGCATCCCTCAGAATAATTATCTGCGGTATCACATCCCAGCTAATACTGATCTGTATTATAAATTAGAAAGAAAGATTCAAAATATTACTCAACGGAGAATAATATCACGCCAACCAAATTTTCATTTATCGCAAATGAATTTAGCGGAAAACGCGTTCTCATCACGGGGGAACTGCCAGAATGGGCAAAGCCATTGTAATCCGCCTTCTTAACAGAGGGGCCAAAGTTGTAACGACCGCACGCGAGATGAGAAGCGATCATGAAAATCGAGAACATATATTTGTTCAAGCGGACCTCAGCACGTCCGAGGGATGCACGAAAGTAGTCAATGAGGTCATTTCTCATTTTGGCGGCGTCGACATTCTTGTAAATGCTGTTGGAGCATCATCTGCACCAAGTGGAGGCTTTAGCGTCTTGAGCGATGAGGAATGGCAAAAAGAGCTGAGCATAAATCTTATGGCGGCTGTTCGGCTGGATCGAGGGTTACTGCCTGGAATGCTTAAGCAAGGCTCTGGTGTTATTATCCATATCTCGTCGATTCAGCGAATGCTTCCACTTTTTGAAGCGACATTGACTTATGCGGCGGCAAAGGCAGCATTAACAACTTTCAGCAAGGGATTATCAAAGGAAGTGGGCCCGAAAGGAGTTCGTGTCAATACGGTTGCTCCGGGATTCATTGAGACTTCTGCTGCTCAAGCACTCATCGAGCATTTATCCAAACAAGCCGGATCTGACATGCAGACCGCGCGCCAAGAATTAATGAAATCCCTTGGCGGCATTCCCATCGGTCGTCCGGGACGTCCTGAAGAGGTAGCCGAAATGGTCGCGTTCCTGGTCTCAGACAGAGCATTGTCAATCGATGGAAGTGAGTATGTCATTGATGGTGGAACGATTCCAACAGTCTGATCCCTTCACAAATTAACTACGATAACAAAGAGAGAGAGAGAGAGAGAGAGAGAGAGAGAGAGATACTATGGCAACGAAATTACCAAAAATTATTGAATCCTATATCCACAAGAAAAGAACACTCATGACATGAAAGCCTACCTCTACCATTTCTATGGTGACATCTTCTTCTTCCTATGCTCTCCTAACTAGAAATTGAAAATCAATCACAGATGAGCAAGGGTACTTCCTTAAATGAGTTATACGTGTTTCATTATCATGAAAAAGCTTGAAGGAAAGGTTGCCGTTATTACGGGTGGAAACAGTGGCATAGGCCTCGCGACGGCAGAGCGGTTCGTCTCAGAGGGCGCCTATGTTTTCATCAATGGTCGCCGTCAAAGCGAACTTGATGCAGCAGTCAAGAAGATCGGCAAAAGCATCAGTGGTGTTCAGGGCGATGTCTCAAATCTAGCAGATCTGGATAGGTTGTATGCCACTGTGAAGGAGCAGAAAGGCCGCATCGACATTCTGTTCGCAAACGCCGGCGTTGGCGAATTAGTTCCATTGGGGGAAATTTCCGAAGCACACTTTGACAAAACGTTCAGAATCAACGTCAAAGGGGTTCTGTTCACTGTCCAAAAAGCGCTTCCTCTATTTCAGGACGGGGGCGGTTCGATCATTCTAAATGCTTCGATCGCTTCATCCAAAGGGGCAGAGGCGTTAAGTGTTTACAGCGCAACCAAAGCCGCTATACGGTCGTTTGCTCGCACCTGGACAGTCGAGCTGAAACACCGCAAGATCCGCGTCAACGCCATCAGTCCTGGTCCGATAGACACACCGGGCTTCAATGGTCTGGCACTGAGTGAAGAACAGATCGAGCAGTTCAAGACGAGCATTGTATCCACCGTGCCGATGGGGAGGATGGGAAGTCCTGATGAAGTCGCGAAAGTCGTCTCGTTCCTCGCGTCGGATGATAGTAGTTTTATCACTGGTATCGAACTGTTTGTAGATGGAGGTATGGCACAAATCTAAGTAAGTGATCTTTGACGTGGTCCTTTCGATGCGATGCTGAAGCTATTAGTTTTTGTAAAAGGCTCACTTACAGGTATTAGCGGCAAGAAAATCTGGTGTTAGTCAACGCCATTGTACTATAGACTAAAAATGATATCCTTCTTCTTCTTTATGCTATAATTACATAAGTGTGCAGCTAAAGAACGTATACTCATTTACTGTCATTCACTTGGTACTGTTTCTAAAGAAATTGACAAGCTGTTCTATTACAAAGTCTGGCTGCTCTTCTGGAATCCAATGTCCTGAAAGTGGAACTGTGACGCCGCTTACGTTTGAAGCTAACGATTGTATCGAGCTTAACGCAAAGTTGCCAGGAAGATCACCACCTAAATCTGGATAAATATCACCACCTAACACTATTACAGGCATCGTTATCTTGGTCTTGGCTGATTCTCTATTTTGCTCTGCATCCACGGGGAAAGCTCTATAATATTCAAATCCAGCTCGCATTGCACCTGGAGCTGAAATATGATTTGCAAATACATCTATATCTTCTTCTGTTATTGCAGATGGATTATAAGCCAATCCTTTGAAGAACCATGATATATATTCTCGCTCGTTACCTTCTACAAGAGCTTCTGGTAAGTTAGGCACTTGATGAAAAGCAAACCACCAAGGTTCGTTCACACCAAGCTCTGGAGGTGGAAAACCTGGGAATGGGTATTCCATGAGCACTAATTTACTTACATTGTTAGGATGAGCTGCAGCATATGAGTAGCTGTCTGTGCTCCTACATCGTGCGCTACTAGAAAATTTTATTGAATCCTAATTGAGATATCAATTGGTAAATATCCTCTGCAGTAGTCTTACCATCATAACCTGTAACTGGCTTTGAAGAATCACCAAATCCTCGAAGATCAGGTGCGATTACAGTGTAATTGTTAGCCAATGCCGGCATAACATGTCTCCATTCATACCATGATTGTGGCCATCCATGCAATAAAACTACAGGATCTCCTTGACCACCTATTACGTAGTGCAATTGAATACCATTCACAGAAGCCATATGATGATAAAAGGTCACATTATCGATATCAAAAGATATACCTTCTAAAGTAGGCTGTTGTTGCTCTTTAGTAAGATATAATGACGTCTGATTATTTTGCAATCCCTGTAGTTCTTGTTGTTGTTGCTGTTGCTGTGCTATTGCAATCTGATTTTGGTTTAATCCTAACGAGATAACAACAGTGCTAGTTGCAAGAAGAAGAATTGTAAGAAACATTGCTGCTGTTACAGAAGAAAATGAGAGATGAAGCAAACAAGAGCACTCTTTCTTCTCCATTAGTAAATCCACAAATCAGTTTTAAATAAACATAGTGATAGTTTCAGGCTAAATACTATGGCTATCTTATTGTACAGTAATTATGTGCTATGTGAGTGTTTATTACCATATATGTATATATGCATATATATATGTATATATGAACTAATAAGTTATCAAGAAAGGACCAAACATTAATGCTGAATCTAATAATATAAACTGGGATATTAACTGAAATAAACATAACAAAACTAGGAGTAGATGTATATAAAGGCGAAGAATGTATGGAGGAGCGCCTAAGCAGTCTAATGTCCTATTGTAAGGACAACTCAAACCATAACTTACCGCTCATCATTAGATCGTAGGTGTCTGCTGCGCGCTCCAATGTAAAGACTTCATTCATAGATCGCACGCCGGAAAGCACACTGAAGAAGAGTGTATCTTTCCAATCTATCGACGAGCTGCTACACCAGTCTATGATTGACTTAAGTCCTCTTATAAATAGAATCGGAGGTACTTCAATGGCTCATCAACAGAATATATTCAACGAACAAGATAAATAATAATAATGATAGAAATGTCCAAAGCAGAAATTGCCAGATTTCTTATGCAAGGTACCTTCACAGGAAAACTTGCTACAGTTAAGAAAGATGGAAGTTCTCATGTTGTTCCAATTTGGTTTGTATTAGATAACAGGAATAGTAGAGATAAAATAGGAGATATCATTTTAACCACTGGTGACACATCGGTCAAAGCACAGAATATTCAGCGAGATAATAGGGTAAGTATTTGCGTAGATGATCAAATACCATCATTTTCCTTTGTAACAGTATTTGGTACTGCAAAAATACACCCTTACAAACAAAAGGAGGTTTTCAAATGGGCAAGGAAAATAGCAGAACGATATATGGGGAAAGATAATGCAGACGCCTATGGTAGAAGAAATAGTGAGGAAGGTCTTGTTCTTGTACGAATAAAACCTACAAGAATGATTGCAGAAAAAGATATAGCGGGTTGGAATTGATGGCGATTATTATTATTAGAGCCAATACCACGGCTTAGGCTCACTTATTTTTAATCGTAGGAATTATTTCTTTATTGATAAATTCCTCAAATGCTGGATCAAACCATTTCTCTAACTCTAGATTACTCTTCCAATATTCAATTATCTTGCCTTCCTCAAAACAAGTTCTCATCAATCGTAACCATCCAGTCCATTCGTTGTCGCTTACTACTTTTCTTTGGCGCATATGAAACACATGTGCAAAGATGTATAAAATACGGTAAGTGTATGCCACCACCTCTGCTGACCAGTCTGATTTAACATTGCTTATTAACTTAATTAGCTCTGGGCGCTCAATTGCCGTCTGAATAAGTCCATGCATTTTTTCATCTAAATCATTGAGAACCTTTGTTTCAATATCTACTGATAGACTCTGCATTTGCTTCCTAGAGAAATACAGAACTATGAACATTGTACCAATTATGCCAAGTGCTTCTCCTATGCCGAAATATTAGGCTATACCTACTTCAACCATGGTCTTTCATCTCAAAAGAGATATTCAAATAGTTGCTCTTTAAGCCAGGGTAAGAAATGAGATCTCTGACAAAAGGATAAGAAGTACATGGGGAGATTTTAAGACCTTTCTGCGATTCCATGTGGAAAATGGAAGGATCACCAAAATGGAAGTGGGCCAAACAAACTATTGAAAAGAAATCAAATACACCCTTGAAATTGACTTCTCGTATGCTATATACATTATTACCACTATAATGTATTACGGTGATTTGCTTGCGTTGATAGTAATAATGAAGATTTCCATGGTGTCATTTTCTGATTAACTAAATTGTTTCTACGGGATATGTTAGGAACTTGACTTTGATGAGAAGTAGTAGGAGTAATAGTATCATTTGATACCAATTTGATTATCATTGTTATCTCTTTGTTACCTCTGCTACCATCTGTTTCCAACTGTTACCAATGCACAGTATTTGAATTCATACTATCTGTAATAATACTTTGATATATGTACTAAATATGTATGTTGAATTTCTTTTGAATTAGCTCTCTAACTTACTGGTTGATATGTGAGAATGTGTGACAGCGTCAAAGTCAACCCTAGAAAGTTTTTGCGACTCCCACATATAGATAAGTAATTTTAATTATGAGATATTGACAAGTACTATTCTTCTGTGTTAAGGCATATCTTAGTAGCAATTATTATTTACAAGCTATATTTGACCATACATGCATTCTCTGGATTGGATCTATGATAATATTACATTAGAGTAGCAACAGCAATTCTCTTTAAATCCTCTTAAAAGCTAATTAACATGAGCAAAATCAAATTAATATAGCCGGAAGATATATATATATATATATATAGAGAATAATGTCCCTATCAGAGTAAATTTGTTTACAGAGTGTGACTACCCCTGTCATAGGGTCAGTCACACGGTGTAAGTAATTTTAGCCTCAGAGAGGCCAATATTTCTTATTTCTATTATAAAATAATGCGTTACCATATTCGTGGTTATTTGCTTTAAAATTGTTATATGCATTCTCCCATTCACAAAAAATAGCTTAATGTACTAATTTTAGTATGTTATATTTAAATTCAAGAATTACGAATAGAAAAGTACTATTTTTTTTCTATTTCTGTTATGTTACCTTTGGTGGATACATATCCTAAATTATTGTGGACTTTTATTGATGTATTGAACTTCTTTGAATCTTCCGCAACTCTTGAAACTATATCGTTTGTATTTTCTTCTACATGAGGTAAGCCATCTGAATCTATTCTAACTGGGTATATTGTTATATTCATTCTATTGTCTTTATAAAGGTTAATCTTTGGCATAATAGTTGTATGTGCTAGTGAAGGCATTTCATAATCAGGTCTAAAAATAAAATTACCTAAACTAAAGAAGGCCAACTCTCCTTCTTCTGTGCTTACTATTGCCTGTGGCATATGGGGTGAATGACCTATCACTATATCAACTCCAGCTTTGATGAGGTAGTCAACTACTTTGAGTTGCTCTTTATTAACATCTGGAGACCAAAGACCTAAATGCATTGATGCTACAATGAGATCTATCCCATTATGTAATCTATAATTACCATAATCATGATTACAAACACTCAAGGATGCAGCGCCAGGATGGTTAGTATCTGCTGAAACCAAATGCGGCAGTACAAAGTTATACGATACAAAAGCTATATCGAGACCATTATATTTAATAAATAATGGTTCACAAGCTTCTTCTAAATTTTGTCCTGCTCCTACAGAGTATATGCCCTTTTCAGTCAAAACTCTTTTAGTCTCGTTAATACCTTCAGAATTACAATCCAAAATATGGTTATTTGCTAAGTTTGCTATGGTTATCGGAGCTAATTTAAGATAATCTGCGAAAGTAGAATTGCTTACAAAAACCGATTGCTCATAAGGAAAGCCTTCACATTTTGGCACATTCTCTTTTGAGCCAACCAAAACTGCTTCTAGATTAAAGATAAATAGATCGCTACTTTTAATAATGTCGCCTATTTCAGAGGAAAGAGCAGAAGAAAGATTTTCTTTTTTTATCCTGTTTCCCGTCGTATCTCCTACTGCCGTAATTGAAAGTACAGAGCTTTCAATTCCAAAAGTATTATTGATAGTAGAATAAAAACATAAAATCAGAAAGCATATCAAAGCAGCAGCGATTATAGATATTCCCATAATTGACGAAATATTATGCTGCTATTGGTATATAACTGCATTATCTGCTTCATATTCAAATACTCCAACTAGATTCCTAAGGAATGATAGTCTTTCTGTAGAAGTGCTCATCGTCTATGTGTCAAACACGCTTATATATGATATTTATTATGGAGAAATAAATTACAAATTACAATAGGTAGGTAATGAAAGCAGTCAATAAAAAATTCCTCACAAATAAATATCTAAAAGTCATATTTTCATCTATGGCATCTACTGAACTGAATTATTGTTCGAACTGTGAACATGCATTATGGGAGCATCGAATAAACAAACCTGATCCTCATACAGGTTTTAGTTCATGTCATCATTTCAGATGTGAATGCAAGAGATTTAAAATAAAAGAATAGTCAATTCTAGAATGCCAATTGATATCTAGTAAATAGAATTAGATTCAGAAGGGGATTGCGCAGATATCATATAGCCATGCTTCTGTAATGCTTCTATCGTTAAGCTATGGTCAAGGTAGTTGACGACTTGGTTTAGAAAGCTCTTGCACGGAATACGGTTTTTGGATTGCTCTTTCTATGGATACAAGAAGACAAATAACTAACCTCGTTGAAAAAATTCTAGTTAGATTTTGGCATCATTTTTTGTAAAATTGATAAGCAATCGTAAAATGAAAGTGTCTTTATCTATTATCGTGTCTCATTCACATTAAATTTCCTTATATGCCACTCTTATAACATAACAAATTCTACATTTGACTTGCAATATAAAATACAGATCAAAAAGAAATTATTATTAAACGCTCTTGTTTTATTTTTTCAGCATCTGCATCAAAATGGATAATGTAAGGAAAGCGATTTTAAGAAGAGACAATTATGAGTGCCAAGATTGTAATATATCAAACAAGAAATTAACTATTCATCATATCAAAGAATCACATAAACATCCAGAACTGAAATTCAAGCGTTCCAATTTAATTACTCTCTGTCAACATTGTCATAGCCTCAGACATAATAAGAAGATTAAAATGATTAGTTGTCATCATTTACCATCATTTATATGATATCTATTTTTTCTGGCATTAGCGTTCTACTGTATAATAGCCATATCTTCAATGTATGTAGAGATTTACTTGTTTAATGTCGCCATATTGGTTGAGTTCATTATATCGATCAGCCTATCTTGTATGCGGGAATAGATTAGGATAAAAGTTGACAGAGTTTATTACTTTAGCCATCAGTTATCATCTTGATTCTTTCTACCATCAACAATATGTAACGATACATGACCATCAAGATTTGGACTCGATCTACTAAGATAATATATAATACGTGTTTGTATGATAGTAAATGGAGGGTTTGTATATATATATATATATATATATCATCTATCCTTCCATACCGAATTCAAATGCTAAAGAATTCTGACCAATGCTTATTCCTGTAAAAATAGGGTTATAGATGAATATGGTTGGCAAAAAGAAGAGATGCTAATCTTAGGAATCATTTTTAACATACTTCTTACATTTAATATATGTATAATAGAGTAAGATATACTTTGCAAAATAAAGTTAGAAAAATCATCTTGGATTTTCTAAAATGACAGTCGAGCTTGTACAACTGCGTGGAGAGAGAGACTAATCGATGACAGTAACTTTTATTATCTCAGCTTGCTCTGGATTAATGGGTGCATCAGCGTGATCGGTTTTTAAAGTGGCTATTTTGTCAACAGCATCCATGCCAGATTTTACTTTTCCAAAGATAGTATATTGTCCGTCCAGAAATTTTGAGTCTTTTAAGACTATGAAGAATTGTGAGCCTGCACTATCTGGATCCTGGGATCTTGCCATAGATAATATACCACGTGCATGCGTATTTTTGTTAAATTCTGCTTTTATGTTCCAACCAGGACCGCCAGTTCCCCATCTTCTTCTGTTAGTTGTATCTCTTGTATAAGGATCGCCACCTTGTATTACAAATCCTGGTACAATCCTGTGGAATATCAATCCATCATAAAATCCCTTCTTTGTCAAAGCTTTAAAGTTTTCAACTGTCTTAGGTGCAGAATCTGAATAAAGTTCTACTTCGATATCCCCAAACTTAGTCGTTATAATGCCAGAAGCTGCCATATTAAAAAACTACCAATAGCTATATATGAATCAGACTAGAAATTGGTAAAGTTCCTTTAGGATATATATATCATATGTGGAGGCTTCAGAAAAATAGAATTTATTACACAACTAAAATATTGGTACTCTTCTGATATCTCTGATGTACCATGAACAGCTAAGTCAGCTTACTCTTTTTCTATCTTTCCTACTTTTTCATATATTATGTCTTCAACGAAAAGGAATGTTATTCTGTCCTTTTGCTATTTTAAAATACCAAAAATCCTTTGAATATCGAGTAGCAGATCCTTAGTTAAAGTGAATAGATAGATGAGTCTGATGTTATAGCACCAGCTATATGTACATGACTTGTTTCAAATCCAATAGATCTTGATACAACAATGTGTTTATAGTCTAAATTAAAGATATTGCATTCCCATATAATGAAACTCTTGTCTGATTATTACGTAAGGATATGAATGGCAAAACTCGATAAAAACTGTGTTGTTATCAATTATTAGTAACTATTAATTGCCATTAATTTCTCCTACTGTAATTTCTTCTCCTTAAAGGATCGTAATAATCATCATCATCAATAACATCGACAACTCCTCTTTTGTCTATTACAAAGGTGAATCATTGAAAGTATATCGTTAGTCTTCTTTAATCTTCCATGTACCTTTTTCTTTATCTTCAACCTTTGTTACTGGTTTTTCTTGGGCTCCCTCGATATCTCTAGTGCCGTCGTCAGATGTAGAATAGATATCTGTTTTATCAATACGTTCAGGTTTTGTCAATGAGGTTCCAGAGCTAACTACTTTGGATATATCGTCAGCATTTGTTGCTTCCCCAGAATTAATGTCTTCTGAACCTGTTTGCATTACTCCTTGAGTTACGGCACCATGTTCTGTTGTTCCTTTAGTTATATCTGCTGCAGTTACATCTTCCTGAATTCCTTTACCTTTAGCTATGCTTGCTCTAGATACATCGCCAGTATCTGTTATGTCTCTTTCTGTATCACCCACATTCGTTATATCTGCATCGCCTCGAACACCTTTAGATCCTTTAGACAAATTTTTATCACTATCATTCTTTTTATCACTGTTTTCGCTCATATAGTATCATATATAAAACATAATATTAATATCATATGTGCATATTATTGAGATCAGGTCATTTTGGTCTCTAGCAAAAAGTTTTAGCACTAAAAGCCACCAAATAAAGTAGTCTGCATAAAGTGTTATCAAATGCTGTAGTACTTTCATTCTATGACTAAATAGGATCAAAAGCTTATCAGATTGTTCTTCCTTTGTGGATTATAAATTATATAGATTAAAAAAAGAAATAAAAATTTAATTTATTGGAAAGGATTTACAATCCATCCAGCATTATATCTACTTGAATATATCAATTAAACAGGATGTTTTTCTAAAAAAACGATTGACAAACATACAAAGAATTCAGGTGTAGTATTTGACAAAATAAGCAAAAGTGGACATGGTGGGTATAGTGGAGATATGTTCCATGCTAAAGGATCTCTCTTGGTTCAGCTGCTGCACTAGTTCCTTCCCTCTCTTACCCTCCAAGATTTTCTTCACTTAATCCTATTATTTCGATATTTCATGTATTATTGCTCTAATTGATGTATCAACTAGTTCAGGACTTGACTTATTCTGTATAGCAGTATTCAGATCAGAAAATAGTTTGTTAGTTTCTTGAATCTCAGGGGTCTTTTCTTGTAACAATCCAGTTGATGACGTTTGTACCATTAGATCTTGTGCTCTTGAAACAAATGCTTGACCATCTTGATACTCAACTATTTCCTTTATTGTTCCATTTTCTACAGCTTCGCCATATTCTGCTGAAGCTATTGATAATAAATCCGCTACAACTGCTAAGCCAAATGTGCTATTATTTGCACTTTCGACTGGAACAACTTGTTTCACTGTTTGGTTCACTAATCCATTTATTTTTTGAGCTTGGGTATTGAATTCGACTGTAGTCGAACTATTAACCATTTGTGAGAGCTCATTGAGATTGGATGCTAGCATTTGATTTAATGTCATATTGGCATTAGCTATTTGAGGTTCTATGCTAGAATATATTTCTGCTATTGGATGCAATGTGTGTGATTGTGCCAGGGAATTATTTCCAGCCTGTTTATTCATCATGGCAGCATCCAGATGAGCCCTAATCTGTTCTATGTTCGATACAAAATCTATTAATGTAGTGTTAGAACTTAGATTGGTGGTACTGGTAGTATTATCAGCAGTAGTAGTCTTATTATCTTCTTCTTCCTGTGCAAATACCCTATAATCAATTGATGGTGGCGATGTATTATTATACAATATAAGTAATTCAGTTCCTGCTGTAAAAGCAACAACAACAACAACACCAACTACTGTATAGAATGAATTCAGCTTTATATTGTCATCTCTCGTTCCTTTACTTGTTTTTATCATCATATTAGGCGACTAACTGAAGAGCTAGACTATTTATTATACTAGAAGATTCTCTATCATGAGAATCAGATTAAGACTACTACTACTACCGACTGTGCGTTCTATAGCATTTTAAGTTCATTTGCAATTGTTTGTTAGTACTTTTTGATAGCTTCTAAAAATTGTACCTTCTTGGGATTAGTTCTTTTATAAATGTCTAAGAAAGATAATGATATTATTTACAACATTGTCCATAAGGGATATTATAACCATGAGGACATTCTCTAGGATGTTTCAATAAAGTACATAGAGCATTAGTAAATTTCTTTTTCATATGATGTTCAATGCCACATACCATTTCTTCGTCAACCTCTATCTTTAATGCATCCTTCATCATCACTTCAAGCAACCTAGTATTTCTGATCATCTGTTTTCCTATTCTGTTGCCTTTACTAGTCAGTTCTACAATATTGCCCTTTTTATATTCAACTAAATTATCATTATTTAACTTATGAAGCATCTGAACAACGGATGGTTGTGTTACATTTAGCAATTTTGCAATTAAGCTGATTTTAACTTCTTGTTTTCTTTCACTAATAGCCCATATCGCCTTTAGATACATTTCTATATGTTCAGCTTCGGCTGTACCAATGTAAAGTTCTTCATCTCTTGAGTTCTGTAGTCTTTTTGTTATTGTGGTATCCAAAACTAGGACTATTACCAATCATTGGTAGTTGACTATGTATTAACCTTGTCTTCTACTAATTTCCAAAATTATAAAATACTAATATCGCAGAAATTCTAATTTGATTAGAGTATGTATATATATACACCTTATTGGATTATAATTGATAATGAACTATTGTTAAAGAATTTTTTAGAAGGAATGTTGTTTATGTGAATATGAATAGGCTCTCAATATTCAATGATGATTTTTATTAAACTGCAATAGCAAGCCATCTTTCTTTAAGTTAAATTCTATCGACTTGATCTTACTTCTATAAAAGATAACTTTTTTACCTTTACTATCAATATTAATTTTTTCAATTGATATCAACTTGTCATTCTGCAATTTTGCAATTTTTCTATACGTAGAACTTGGAGGTAATTTATTTTCATAACATATCTGCAATGTTGTTTTTGCTTCATCGATTGTAGATAAAATTATCTTAAGTGCCGTTTCATCAACAATTTCTTGTATCAGAGGTAATACACTTTTATTATCTTGCAAGACAGTTATTTCAGACATTTCAATTAGGCTTACCTAATTAGGTTAGCCTAATATTTAAACAATCTTTAAGACATAATGGTTAAAGCCCTACCAAGCCGCATTCAAAACAGGTTCAATATATCGTGTTGCGCTTGGTAGGACGGTTTTCGGATGTCTTGTTCCAGTATATGTTCAGTCTTTGTGAGTCTTAGATGCCAATGCCAAAGGACTTGTCCAGACTTTCCATCTCATGCTAGGTTAGGCATACCTAATTAGGATAACCTAATATATAATCTATCTCCTGATTCTCTATATTGATATTAGGATTTAGCAAGAGAAGATAGAAACTAAAAAGTAATTTTATTTATTCTAGCTATAATTGTGCCAACTCATTTTAGCTGTTTAATTGTTCAGGAGGACACTGACCTTCTTTCTCAAAAATGAGAATCAACGCTCCACTTATACCATGCAAGAAAGATAGCCTTTTATAGAGATTTATTGGCATCAGGAAACTCATTATTAACAATAATTATTCATGTTAAAAATGAGCTTATAGTCATGAAGATACACTTTAGATATCACGTTATTTTCGGTAGTAAAATTAAAAAACTAAATAAGGACTGCAAATATTGTCAAGATTTTCTTCTCAATACTGCTAAAAGGAATATCTGAAAGAAATATGTCTTCTCCTACTATCTTTCCTTTAGTTTCCTTGCTAATAATAGTATCAGCTATTGTAATTTTATCATCAACAAGTATAGAGGGAGTTACTACTGAAGATCATTCTGTATATGCTTCTCCTTCTAATATATCAACTTTATCTAGTTTTAACTTTGCAGCTGCAGGAGATTGGGGATGTACATCCCACACAACAGATACTGTAAATAATATATTAGACAAAAATCCAGAATTAGTACTTGGACTTGGTGACTACGAATATTATGGCGATGATGCAGATTGCTGGCTTGAAATAGTAGAACCTATAGACGACAAGATGAAAATTGCAATAGGTAATCATGAAGTTGAAGGAGAATCAAAATTAACACAATATATGGAACATTTTGGTCTTTCAAACCAATACTATTCCTTTGACTATCAGAATGTTCACTTTACTGTAATGTCAGATTATATTTCAGACGAAATAGGTTCTGAACAATACATATTTGTACAAAATGATCTAGCAAAAGCAGCGGCGGCAGCTCCAAATATAGACTGGATTGTAGTAGTCCATCATGACCAGGAATATGCTTCTACGGCGAATAATCTATTATCAAGAGCAAATAAATGGAAAGAGGCGTACCATCCACTTTTTGAACAATATAATGTTGATTTAGTACTTCAAGGACATCAGCACAACTATCAGCGTACCTATCCTACCAAGTATGATAGCGATACACCAATTAGTCCAATAATAACAGACAGAAACAGAAATACTTATACTAATCCAGAAGGACAGATATTTCTTACAGTAGGTACAGCTGGGGCAAGTCTACATGGCCTCAACGGAAATAAAGCTCCTTACCTGATAACTGCCCAAGATGAAGTGTATGGCTTTCTAAATGTAGATGTCGCAAACAATAACAATGATGGAACGACAACGCTTGTTGGTACATTCTATAGCAATGATGATGATGACGCCAGTGGAGAAATGACAGACCAATTCACCATTACAAAATCAGCAGAGGGCAATCTATCCTTACCACCACCACCAGATTTATCAGTAGAAGAAGAAACTGATTATGGACTGGAGGAAGGAAATGATGATGTAGTAGAAAATGCTGATGGACCTGACAACGGATCAGGAGAAGCGAACGATGAAGCAACTGAAAGCGAAGGCGGTATAGCAGATGAAGAAGAAGCCATAGCAGATGATGAAGAGGGAATGGTGATGGCGGCGGAGAATAATGATAATCTCCTCTAAAGATCGTGCCATATCTATAGGGATAATGCAAGTTATAACCAAACATATACCCGAAAAAGCTTGAAGAAGAGACAGTCTATAGCACAAAAATCTATGGTAATGAAAAGACATCAAAGGAATACACCGTGTGGAAAATAGTATCAGATAAAATTGAGTCTACCATGAGCAACTAGAAACCCTGATAGCAATGCATCTGATATTTTAATTGTTCTGTTACTGGTGTAGAAAAATCCATGGAAGAAGTAACAAAAATTTTAACGTATTAGCAAGTATTTACCTTTATATTATTAGCCTATAAGAATCTCTTGAATACTATCACTTCTCTAGCAAGCTCTTCCTTCATGACAATATTATTATTGTTATTATTATTACTTTGAAGTATCATCAGTCTTGTATATCAAGGAATTGGTATTATCTAGCATTATTTTTCTGACGAGGGTTTCATCGTCATCATCATCATCTTCTTCTTCTCAACTATTTTTTTATATGAATCAATGAAACTTTTGGCATACATATTAGCATGTTTCTCTGATCCTCTATGGACGCCAGCTCTTGTTCTTATATGATGATAAAACTCATGTAATACTATGAAAGGATTGTAAAAAACATCAGAATTTATCACATATATTCTTCTTTCTTTTTGAACGTAAACTGCATACACTGTTCTTCGCTTTCCTTTTATTGTTCCAACAACTATTTCCGGTGGAGTAACATTATAGAATTTGCTCAACTTTTGCAATGCTTCTTCTGTGTTTCTGTTAAGAATTATGTGTACTATTTTGGCCTTGGTGATATCATCTAGTAAAATATTAACAGACATCTATAGTATATTTTACCTTTGGCAATATTATTATATTATGTCTTATTCATCATTAAAAGATACCCTTACATGACGGTGTTCTATATATTTCAATTCTAGCTTCATTCTCTTCTACTATTATCCTAACTGTATTGATGTGACCTCACCTGCTTAATGTCAGATTTTGATAGTTTTCTGAGGTAATATTAGCATCACATATTCGTAAAATATCTAATAATCATGAAGCTGAGTTAGATATAGATCTGATCTGATTTAATGTAGTTGTCAATCTGATCGGCAATTTCTAATTCATCTCCTCATTGACAGCAGGTCATGTCTAATGTCTCACCTTGGAGCATAGAAGCCATGTTTAGTGATTTCGATGTAGTGTATAACAATGTGACCTGATTTTGCTAAATATACTGTCTAATCTTAATAATAATCCATGAACAACTTGCATTATATTATATATCGTTTCTCTTATTTCTATGTCAATTCCAAAATTTGGTTTATTAACAAATCCTTCAATTGATATTCTAAAAGAGATAACAGATATCTATGATTTAGGCTTTGATTATGCAGAAATAGGAATAGAAGTTCCAGAAGGAAATCGACAGGTTCTAATAAATAATAAATTGCAAATACTAAATTTACTTAAAAAATTTAAAGTCCAATCAACTATTGGTCATACTGCACATTGGATAGACTTATCTTCTGAATATATTTCTGTTCGTCAAGCCTGGCTTTTAGAAGCAATAGAAGAGGTCAAGGTTGCAAAAGAGCTTGGATTGACTTTTGTTAACTTTCACAGTAATATTAATGGATTATATATTGGCAAAAGACGGAAAATAGTTTTAGATAATTGGATTTGTAGCTTGCAAGAGATTATTTCTTATGCAAGAAAATTAAATATGGCGGTAATGTTAGAAAATGTCCCTTCTTCTAATGGAATTCATAAAGTCGATGAATTTAGATATATTATCGACAATGTTCCTGATCTAAAAGTCCATCTAGATATCCCACATGCATTTATAGCAGGGGGAATGCATGAAATTCTTCAATACATTAGAACGTTCCAAGATAAAATTGCTCATATTCATTGGCATGATAACCACGGAAAAAGTGATGAACATCTGCCTATTGGAGATGGTTTGATAAATCATAGAAGTGTTGTTGAAGAGCTCAAAGCTATTAATTATAATAAGACCGTTACTTTGGAAGTCTTTACAAACAGAGAGGATGCTAAATATTCAGCAGAAACTTTGAACAAATTATGGAGAGAGGTTAAAAGTTAAAAAATAATAGATAAAGAATCATTCATATTTTCTATACTTACACTCATATGCATTACAGTTTTTCCGTCTATAAAATGCCCTAATACTATTTAGTAAAAAAAGACAAATGTATAGAGATACATTATTACTACTACAAAATACCGCTGTTGCCACTAAAATCACGCAACAGAATCATAATAACATAGAAACATAAAATCAGAAAATATAACTAATGGCTCTGTTAATCTAACAAATCGCCTTTTTATTGTACTAGTCAATTAACAGATTCAGACAGCTCATAACATGCTTTATTTTGCATTTATTATTAGTACATGGAAAATAATCCTCATCAAAATATTCAGTTCTATCTTTATTGAATTATTCTTTCTACTATATTTTTCTCTTATAATTTCTCTTATGATGAAATGAAAATTATTCTTTAATCTCAAAAGCTTGCAGACTTGAGAATAACAAATAGCACGATACCTATTGAAACAGGATATTTTTCTTACTTATACTTATTTACTAAAGAACACAGAGATAGTTTTGCTACAGAAACCATATTTCTTTCTAATGGGACATGAATTCCAAGATTATCTTTTATCTGTAGGTATTCTACTAATGCTAACTGCTATCAAAATTCAAAAGTAATCTTTATACCTATCTGAGTTTAATTAATTATAAATTCATATATGTTTATCTTATCTGCTGACAGATAATTTAGTTTTCTTTATGCAAGTTTGATAATTTGTAATAACAACATTGCTCATCATTAATCCATAGTATGAATCAAGTTTTGCTGCTATGATTTATCTTCATAGATGCAATAGACTCTAATAGAATTCTTGCTGCCAAATATGCTGTAATATTATTTATGTCAAAATCTGGAGAAAGCTCTACAATATCAATTCCAATAATGCCTGTGCTTACTGCTAATTTAACAAGATAGATAAGATCTATGCTGGATAAACCACAAGGAGACGGCAAAGAAACTCCAGGAGCAAAAGCAGGATCAAGACAATCAAGATCAATTGAAATATATTTTTTACCATTATTATTATTATTTTTAGATCTGATTTTATCAGAAATCTTTAAAATTCCTAATTCTTCTATATCTAAAGGGGTAATTACTTCTAATCCAACCTTATATGCATTTTCCAATTCTTCAGCCTCTGCAGCCCTTGTTCCTATTAACATACTCTTTTCAAAATCTATAGATCCTAAAGAATCAGTTAATACAGATCCATAGTAATTTCTGGCCGAAGAAACAAAGTCTGGATGTGCATCAAAATAAAGCAGCTCAATTTTGCCATATAAATCTCCAATTGCTTGTAAAGTTATGGTTGTAATAGAATGATCACCACCTATAACAATAGGTATTTTTTTATTTGAAACTAAATCAAAGACTAACTGATAGAGATCCTCTCTCATAACATTTCCGTAATCTAATATATGCTTGTTATCAAGCCTGCCACGCATTGGAAGGATAGGAATAATTTTACCATTTCTTTCAAAAAAATCTGACTCATTTGAGGCGAGACGGAGAATATCAGGTCCTTTACTTGTGCCTTTTCGTTTTGCATGAGATTTTGATTCATCTGGTACGCCAATTATGACTATGTCAGCTTCGGAGATTTTATCTGTATTTGAGCGAGAAAAACAAACCATATATACTATGCAAATCAACCCACGATCTCATCTTATAAAATTGCTTCACCAAGTTTGCGATGAAAACAAAATCATAGATGGCAATTATTATAATTATACAATATGAATCAATATCCGAAATAACAAATCTAAATAATATTAGAATCTTAAATCAATCATCAACTATTAAATTATAAGAATACAATAAGGCGATCATAGTTAGTGTTAATTCATGATATCTATTGTAGATATATTCAACATCTTTTTTTAAAATACCCAATATTGTGGTATTTTTACAGATATGTCCAAAGCAGACGTTCTATATGAAAGACAGCCTCTCTCTTGTGCTCTGCCATATTTGGCACTAAAAGGCATTTGTATCTATGCCTATTGTTATACAATTTTGTATAACTAATTTGTTATTTATTTCATATATTAGTAAAAATAACAATAAATACCGTTATTAATTTCTTGTTTATACAAGAGCATTCAGATTCTAAAGGTTCTAAAGACTATTCTTATATTATTAGATTGGGGATATTTTTAATATGAAAGCCATAAGGACTGATAAAGTAAATGATTATTCACAGATAGAAAATGAAGCACAACCTAAAAACCATTTGTCATACCAAACACACCATAATAACGTCAGTCAAGTCTTTATGAAGGCATCTGATCTTTTCATAAGGTGTTTAGAATCTGAAGGTGTTGAATATATTTTTGGCTTGCCTGGAGAAGAGACTAATGATTTAATGATGTCAATATTGACTTCAAAGATCAAATTCATCTTAGTTAGACATGAACAAGGAGCTGCTTTTATGGCGGATATGTATGGCAGGCTAACACAAAAAGTTGGAGTGTGTCTTTCTACTTTGGGGCCGGGTGCAACAAATCTAACAACAGGGGTTGCAAATGCAAATATGGACAGATCTCCAATATTGGCTATTACTGCGCAAACAGATTCAAATCTATTGCATAAGGAATCTCACCAGAATATGGATGTTATAACCATGTTCAAACCTATAACAAAGTGGAGATGGTCAATACAAAATGCTGATAGCATACCAGAAATTGTTAGAAGAGCATTCAAGATATCAGTAGATGAAAAAGCTGGAGCAGTACACCTTGAATTACCACAAGATATAGCTAAAAAGAAATCTAGAATCAAACCCATAGCAAAATCACAGGAATTGCTAAGATCCATGCCATATAAAGATTTGATAAAAGATGCAGCTAAAATGATTTTGAATTCAAAAATACCTTTACTATTAGTTGGAAACGGTTGCATAAGAGGAAATGCCAGCTTGCGTCTGAGAGAATTTGTAGAAAGAACTGGAGTATATTCATTAAATACATTCATGGCAAAAGGAGTAATATCAGATAAATCAGAGAGGCATTTGCAAACAATTGGAATCAAAGAAGCGGACCATGCTTTGATTGCAATAAAAGAAGCTGATTTGGTGATTACAGTAGGATATGATCTTGTTGAATACAGCCCAAAAAACTGGAATAAGAGTTTAAATAAAAAAATTATTCATATTGATTTTACACCTGCTGAAGTTGATACATACTATCCACCTACTATTGAAATTGCTGCCGATATTGGATTTACGATAGATGATATTTTACACGAACTAGAAAAAGAGGAAAAAAACAAGAATATGAATATTAAAGAACTTTTATATGATAAAGAAATTTTAGATTTATTTAAAAGTATCAAAAAAGAAGTAGTTAAAAGAATTGAAATTTTCAAAGATGATGATTTCTCCTATCCAATAATGCCTGAGAAATTGGTAAGCTATGTAAGGAGTGCTCTTGATGAAAACGATATTGTTATATCAGATGTTGGAGCTCATAAACTGTGGATAGCAAAGATATACAATACTTATGCTCCAAACACCTGTATAATTCCTAATGGCTTTTGTTCAATGGGATTTGCGCTTCCAGGAGCCATAGCAGCCCAGCTGGCAAGACCTAACCAAAAAATTGTTTGTATGTGTGGAGATGGCGGATTTTTGATGAATGTTCAGGAACTGGAAACTGCTGTCCGCTTACAATTACCTATAATCGTCATTGTATGGTGCGATCTTGATTTCGGTATGATATCTTTAAAGCAAATTAGTGAATTTGGAAGGAGCGCATTTACTAAATTCAACAATCCTGATTTTGCAAAACTTGCTCAAAGTTTCGGAGCAATAGGGTATAATGTTAAATCTACTTCAGAATTTCCTAAAATCTTGGAAAAAGCAAAAGAATCAACCTCCGTTCCAGTTATAATATCAATTGACGTAAATTATTCTAGAAATCGCATTTTGCTAGCTGATGACTTTAGAGGCTAATTGGATTTTTAAAATTCAAAAAGATTGGTCCAACATAATTTGCAACAATAAAAGATTGTCATATGTCTTAGCTTTTAGAAATGGGATATTTTATCATCACTGAAAAGTGAAAATAATCGAATTCTGTTTAACATAAACTCCAAATTTCTTGCTGCCTGATACTGCACTGCATTATATTCGTCTCCTTGACTTCAAAGCTAATATTCACAATATCTTTTTCTTATAATGCCATAAGTTTATATCTAAACATAAAGTATTAGTGGTCTTTAAAGTTTATTATTTATATTGATAGAGATATTGATATCTATTTATGGCACATAGAGATGAACACACAATTAGGTGTAGTGAATGTGGACGAGGATTAATAGTTAAGGATACAGTCAATAATGGAGTGGCTTTTCTGAGCCATTTGAAATTAGACCATGGTATTACATATATTGTTCAACAAATGACTGAAGCAAAGACCATGAGTAAAAGTATAGAAAAGCAGATACACAAGTTAAGCCCTGAAGATGGATAAAAGTGCTCATTAAGTTTTAGTATTTTGGGTAGTTTGATAGAACATGGCAAAGAGGATATTGATGATAACTAGTGCTTGAAAATCTTAATGGAGTCTGATCTAAAGATAAGATTTAAGATAAAACATGGAATATAGACTGGGTGGTGGATAAGCCCTCCTTTTGAATTTGTACAAAATATTACGAACTTACTTTGGAAGGCATTGCTCAGTAGTATATAAAGTGTCCATGTTAGTACTTAGTACTTCAGGAACCAGAAAAAATGACTCATTCCAAGGACAGCCAAAGAAAGTATATAATGTGCTTGATTGTCCAAGAAAGCATATTTTATTTATAGTTGAAAAAGGCGCTGAGGAACACTGCCACTGTAGTGCTCCGGCATATCTAACTAATGTATAAAAGAATGGAAATATAATAATAGATATGGATACGAAGCTTTCTAGTTTTTCTTTCCTTCTATTGTTCACATGAAATATCATGAATATTATCTTTAATTCTATCTTTCATTACTGAAGTCATTTCTTCTGGTTTTATAGCATGGATTTCCCAATAATGTTGTTTGGCATCTTTCATAACATTCTCTTCTGTAATACCTTTAATAATATAATCACAGTTTAATCCTACGTCACGACATGCTAATATTTTCATAGCGTACTATGATTATGTGGGGAGTATATTTCTTTTAACAATATTATAGTGTACTAACCTTGTTTTGGACAAGTTATAATGGCTTCCTATAGTATTTCTTTTCTACTAATGCTTTAATTTTTGTCGAACCTTCTATTTTGTATTAGAAGTATTAGTATATATTTAATAACCATCTGTTGTCTTTTCTAACTTGACATAAGATAATTTCAAATCTGGCTTTTTTCGAAGACTAATGTTAGGCATAAAATCTATCTTTATTTCCATTTGTGAATTTGCTGGTATAGGATAATACCTTTCAAATGTTGTTCTTTCAAGGGATGTTTCAAATTCAATTTGTGCATATTTTAGATTAAATTTGATTTTCAATTTATTTTGTAATTATAGTCTTGATAATAAATAATTTAATTTATTTACCTATTCTTTTTTCTAACTACAATTATATAGAGTCTTTAATGTCAAGTAACATATAATTACCAGGTTTAGTTTTTTGGGTCATCTACTACTTGAGCAAGCATTGCAATCATCAGACGGTACACCTATCATCCAAACCTTTAGCTACTTTCCATAATCAATATACTGCAGTACAATGATATAGGTAGAATATCCAATAGACATTATATACATACACACGACAAAAGAGTGAATCAATTGTGGAAATTATCTACTATTCTTTGAAACAATTTTTGCAAATATGCTATAGTTACAAAAAACTATCAAGTAAAAATTGAACGTAATGATAAAATAGTACATGAAGAAAATAATAAATCTCAATGAAAACTTTTGCCTTAATAAGGAAAAAGCAATGGATAGCTAATACAACAATGTCTGCTATTATCATTTTATCTATCCTCCTAACACCACTTTTTCTTACCACGTACCCTTTTTCACAGAAAGTACTAGCACAACAGATGGAAAATAAAACTGGTATTATCATGGAGCCTGAAACTGGCATGATGATGAACTCTGAAACTGGCAAGCTTATGATAATGGACCCTGAAAATAATACTATGATGATGATGGACAATGCAACTGGTATGATTATGCTTATGGATCCCGAAAATGGCAAAATGTATAGTGCAACTGGTATGATTATGATTATGGATCCCCAAACTGGCAAGGTCATGATTAAGGATCGTAGATGTGGTATGGCATCGATATCTGTAATGGATATCTTAAAAGTGTTTACTCCTTGTTAAAGCAATAGACCTTAAGAGAGTCTTATAAACAGCATGGAGAATATTAGAGGAAGTCATACTATAGAGTCAGTTATGAGAAAGACAAAATTGGGATGAATACAAGGGATTAAAATTCGAGTTGAAGATATTCGTAGTTAACATGTGGCCAACAAAGCTAGAATGTGATTAGAGATTGATTAGAGATGACTCGATTGGAATATCTTTCCTTGCTGGCCATTAACAAAATTGAATTTAAAAGTAGTTAGGTTTGAATTATTTTTAAAGAAGAAATATTACAATGGTTATCGTAAACTTATTTATGACCTGCAAGTATGTAGTCAGGGAGCCTTTTGATAAAGCGTGCTCGTATATTCCAATAAACTTACCAAAACATATTTTTCTCTTGTTTATGAGCTATCTATTCATAAATGGAATTAAACTCTCGATCATATATTTCTGTAAGAACCGCTTCTAATAGGATTGAACGATTCATCACAAGTCATCAAATACCATTCTATGAGATAATTCATGTCTGGGATTCACATAAAAGAGTCTTGGGTGAAGAAATAGTATCGCCTATTGACATTCCAGCATACGATAGTTCGCATATGGACGGATATGCTGTAAAAGCCGAAGATATAATTCATGCTTCACAGCAAAACCCTGCTGCTCTTAATCTTAGAACAAATCGAATCAAACCAAGAACAGTTCTTAACTTTGATTTGCAAAAACAAGAAGCACTTAGAATTATGACTGGTGGATATCTACCTAAAGGAGCAAATACTGTTGTGCCTATTGAGCAGACACGGTTGGATAACGAAAATAAAGTACAAGTTGTGTCAGCTCTCCCACGAGGATCTTTTGTATATTCTAGAGGTCGTGACGTAAAGAAAGGCGACCAAGTCATGAAAAGTGGTAAAATATTGAGGCCACAGGACATGGGCCTTTTAGCCTCATTACATATTACTAAAGTAAAGGTGTTTAGGAAGCCCAAAGTAGCCATAATAGCTACTGGCAGCGAGCTTACCAGCAAATTGGAAAATATCAAATTAGGAAAGGTTCTAGACACTCATAGTCATATAATTTCAGGATTAGTAGAGGAATTAGGAGGATTATCTTTTAGGATGGGCATAACGGCTGATGATATTGCAAAGATACGCAACAAGATAGAAAGTGCCATGCTAAAGTCAATGGATTTGATTTTAACATTGGGTGGATCTTCGGTGGGTAAATATGATTTAGTTGAAGCTGCAATTAATTCCATAGGTAAACCAGATCTATTATTTCACGGTGTTAAGTTAGATCGCGGAAGAGTAACTGGATTAGGCATAACTAAAGGTAAACCAATAATTATTATGCCCGGGCCTATCCAAGGAGCTATGAATGCCTTTATCGTTTTTGCTTATCCTATACTGAAATTGTTGTCTGGTCAATTAAATAGAAAACCATTATCGATTCTTTCTACTTTGACTGAGGAATGGTATGCTCGTAAGAAATTTTCTAACTTTACAAAGATAATATATGTAAATATAAGAAATCAACGAAATGGAGAATTTGAAGCTGATCCAGTCATGGGAGAAACTGAAACTATGACGATACTTACTAAATCTAATGGCTATATTATAGTAGATGAGAAAATAACGCACATCAAAGCTGGAGAGAAAGTTAAAGTCCAGTTATTACCAGGCCTTTCATACGCTAACGATCAGTTTGAACTATAGTAATTTCCTATGTATTACGAAAAAAAATCTAGAGATGTTTTATTAACAAAACAACTTATCTTGTGCAAGTCTTAGATAATTAGGCAAATACCAAATTCTTACTTTTACAATTAAGGTTAGAGTATCTTAAACTAGCAACTTAATTGTAAGATTAATTGCTGCAACTGCCACTATTGCTCCGATAATCATTCTTATTTTATCATGATCAAATCTGAATGCACCAAGTCTCGATCCTATAATACCTCCAGCTATTACTACACAAGCCAAAGGAAGTAAAAAGTAAAGATCTAATGGCTTACTTATTGAATGTGCCGCAAACCCACTGATAGAATTTGTTACTATAAATAAACTTGCAGTTGCTGCCGATTGTTTAGGGTTGGCTAGACCAGTTAAGATTAACAATGGTGATAACCATATTCCTACTCAAATACCTACGAGACCAGCCACACTTCCTAATAAAGCCCCTATTGGAATACCAATAATTGCCATTTTTATATATTTGAGATTTGTTGATCTCTTCGTCTCTGATTCCTGCTGATTCTTTGTTGCTCTTTTAGAAGTCAGGAGAGCAGCAGATGCAGCAAAAAGCGTTATTATAAAAATTATTGTAATAGTCTTTTGTGGAAGTATCATCTGACCCGTATAAAACGCAAATAGTATTGAAGACAGAAATGGCAGGCTTAACTTTGGAGAAAAATATTGAGCCTTTATATAACTCAAAAATGCCATGCAAGACACAATTATATTTAATACGAGTGAAATTGGTGGTACGCTGAATATGCTAATTCCAGCAAGAATTAGAATAGCAGTATACTACTTCCACCACCAAAACCAACACTAGAATAGACAAAACTTATTGCAAAGAATAATGGAACAAGTACTAATAGTGTCAGGTCATTCATTGACTAATCAATGACCTTTTCCCTCTAACATGTTGAAGATATGCAATATTCCTGGAAACATAGAATTTAGAGATTGTGAAACAGCTTTTGTACTGCCAGGAAGGTTTACAATTAATGTTCTTCCTCTAACTCCTGCTATCCCTCTGGAAAGCATTGACAAGGGTGTCCTTCGTTGTCCATAAGATCTGAGTGTTTCTGCTATTCCAGTTAGTTCCTTTTGTATAATTTTTTTTGTTGCATCAGGAGTATTGTCACGTGGACCAGCACCAGTTCCACCGCTTGTTACAACGACATCAGGCTTTAGTTCATCGCAAAATCTCTTTAATTCAGATTCAATCATGTCGATATCATCAGCTATTACCTTGTATTCTATAATATCAAACCCATTTTCCTTAAGCTTATTAATTATAATCTTTCCTGATTTATCCTCCTTCTCTACTCTAGAGTCACTAGTAACAAGTACAGCTGCTTTGAACTCTCTTACGTGCCTTTCATGGAAATCCTTTGTACCGCCGTGTTTTTCTAACAGTTTAACTGACTCAATTGACAGTGATTCATCTATTGGTTTTAACATATCATAAATTGTCAGCGAAGCAACACAAGCAGCAGTCAGAGACTCCATTTCTACACCTGTCTTCCATACCGTTTTTACCTGTACTTTGATCTCAATATAATAATCATCTTTTAACAATACCTCTACTTTTACGTCATCTATTGGGATAGGATGGCAATATGGTATTAGATCAGAAGTTCTCTTGGCAGCCATGGTTGCTGCAATTCTTGCAGCATCAAAAATGTCGCCTTTTGGTGATTTACCTTCTTTAATTAATTTTGATGTTAAAGGAGATATTCTTACAACTGCCCGTGCAGTTGCTAGTCGTAATGTATCTGATTTGTCAGCAACATCAAACATACCTTCCCCTCCTCCACCTCCGCCTCTTCTACCAGACATTACTTCTTTTACCACCCTTACTTCTTAACAGAAGGTAATATGCCATCTTTCCATGTTGCTGTTCCTGAATCTGATATCTCTTTCTTCCATATAGGCGTCCTCGTTTTTATGCTCTCAATAGTATATCTACATGCTTCAAAAGCATCTTGACGGTGTTCGGTAGATATAGCAATTGCTACGCTTATTTCATTGACCTTGAGATTGCCAATTCTATGTATTGCAACAAATTTTTTTACACGCCATTTTTTCGATACCTGATCTTCAATTTCTGATAACGTATTTTCTGCCATTTTTTCATATGCCTCATAATAAATTTCAGACACTTTTTTTGTATCATTATGATCTCTTACTGATCCTATGAATAGTACTGTTGCACCAGCAGACGAATCTTCAGAACTTACTAATATCTTAGAAATATCAATTGGTTCTTGAGTTATGGAGATCATATATTATTATCAGCTAACCTCCACTAATAGGTGGCAGAAGCGCTATTTCATCAGATGATGTTATAGTGGTATTAGCAGTATTGGTTGTGGATTCATCGGCTATTTTATAATTAATTGCAAATACAAATGGGATCTGTGCTAGCTTTGGATAAGTTTGCAAAATTCTTTTTCTAAGCTCCGCAAATGTTATTTTTGTCTCTTCTCTAAATAATTCTAATGTTATTTCGCTATTTCCTCTCCCTGCTATCTCTTTAGCTGATGCAAATAACTTTATCCTTATGGCTGTTACATTAACTTTCTCATTGGTCGTCATGATAATTAACCACCTATTGTGTGCATTGCGTTTAATGATGGTTTTAGTGTCTTTGTCTTTATAGACTTGATTATGCCTTCGGGTTTTTTCTTTATATTCTCAATCAACTGTTTTTTAATATAATAATCGGACTTTTCACTGCGTAACATGCTTCTAAGATCATATCCTGGATTCTCAAAAAGACAAGTTAATAGTCTACCATCAGAAGTTAACCTTATTCTGTCACAATTACCACAAAAAGGTTCAGTAATAGAGGGAATAAATCCTATTGTTCCTTTGCCATCAACAAAGGAGTAAAGCATTGCCGGATCTGTATTGTTGGGGATATTAGTATCATCATCATTATTATTATTGTGATAGTTATCCAAAGGTACAATTTCACTTATGTTCTTAATTATTATTTCAACGATTTCTTTCTTACTAAAAACCAAGTTTGGCTGCCATATTCCACTGCCATCTAATGGCATAAATTCAATGAATCGTATAGTATATCCACTATTTCTTGCAAATTCAGCAAAAGCTACAATTTCATCATCATTCCAACCCCTTATTACTACTGTGTTTATTTTTATCTTTAATCCAACCTTATCTGCTGCATAGATACTATCAATGACTTTATTGACACCATCTATACCTGTCATCGCCTTAAACCTATTAGCTTTAAATGAATCTAGGCTAATATTTACACTTTCGAGTCCCGCATCTTTTAATTGTCTAACTTTGTCTCCAAGCAGCAGACCATTAGATGTCATACTAATAGATTTTATGCCAGTTATCCTTCTTAATGGGATAATGAGGTCTTCTAATTTTGGTCTTAGAAGAGGTTCTCCACCTGTCAGTCTTATTTTCTCTATACCAAAATTTGCCAAAATAGAAACAAGCCTAATTATCTCATCATAACCCAAAATATCCTCATTTTGAAACCATTGAACGTCACCTGACGGCATACAATACATACATCGCATATTGCATCTATCTGTCAGCGAGATCCTCAGCTTTCTTGCAATCCTACCGAAACTATCAATAAGTGCAGGGTTTTTTTCTAACTGTAATTTATTGCCAATTTCTTCTTCTTCATTTAATTTTACTGTCATGTTTTCCACTTATTCTATTTGCTCAAGAAAATGGATTTCCATCCATCAGGTAAAGCGTCAACTTTGGCTGCACGTGTCATAGTTTTGATATCTTTAGTGTCATTTATATACAATCTGACAGTCTCACTAACGGTAACTAGGTTGCGATCTCTATTTATAGGGTCTATTGAATCTCCAGCTTCAACTTCTTCTTCCACCGACACTCCAAAGTAAATTCCGGGACGGCCACTAGCTAAAAACTTTTTGATAATATCATGCGACCAGATCTGA
>DASQRW010000023.1:0-6464 GCA_035642715.1 Nitrososphaeraceae archaeon
TAATGCAATACCTGTGTCTACAGCACCAAATCTTAATAAAACACCTCTATGACCTGCATCAACTATCTTTACACTGGCACTAACTACAAACAATAGTATTATAATGCCTATTATAGCAGGAATTACTATTCTAACAAACGGATTTGAAAATCCTCGTCCCCGCTCAATGTTTTCAAGCGGCTCTCCTTCAGGAGTAGTTCTTCTTCGCTCGTAAGGCGACCCAGAGTGTCGAAATGGATTTCTCACAAATTAATATTGTATGAATCCGCATTTAAATTTTTTATTTTTAAAATTATAGTTCCAATATTAATTAAAATTCTAATACTATTAGATAACAGATATCAGATTGATGAGCTTTTAATATGTAAGTTATTTTCGCCTTTTTACACAGAGACAGCATCTCACAGGTACAATTGTGACTAAATATTAGATGGCCTAGCAGTCGCAATTATATGAAGATAAATTATTCGATCAGAAAGATTCATACTAATTCTCCAGACATTCAGACCACCAAAAAGTGTTGTTATGTAATGTAAGGTTTTATTATAATAATTTTCTATCGAAATGCAAAAAGCAAATTTATATCGTTTTATTTGATAGCTCGCTGAATATTTACTGCGTGTCATAATATAATTTATGTATCCTAGTATATCGAGGATTCTTCTCATTGCTGTTGGCTAAACAAGTGCGCCCTGTGTGATCATATTTTACAATAATTTATTCCAAAAATGCAAAATTCTTGATATATTTCTAGTAATCTGGAAGTATCTTATCTCATCAGTAATATGTTTGCCAGTGAGATCTAATTTAGACGTGACATATTGCATGGTCTAAGAATATGCTAAAGATTGTCATTAATAAGTCATCTCAATTTTTAGATTTAATAAATATCTCATATAGACAATACCCAACAATGATCTAGTCCTGTATCCATGGACATCTGACGTCTAATTTCAAAGACGTAGTACAACCCTCAACTTATAAGAATCGCGAGTCCCTGGAGGAATCAAGAACATGAAAAACATTTAGTTTTGACTCTGTTATAAGAATGATACATAGTCCCCAACTCCATAAGAGAAATAATAGATATATGTTATCGAAAGATTTCCAATTGCTTCGAACAAGTACTTTGAAATTCATCAGTTGTTTAGAGGAAGAATTGATCATATAGCTGATATAATTAAAAGAATTTAGATCTTCGCATTCAATAATTCAAGTGTATCCATTGCAATATCCATGACTGTATGAGGATCAACGTTTGGTTCTATCGATACAACAAGTATATTTTTATCCATATAGAATGTCAACATCGAAATCTTTTCACGTTCTACATATGCAAATCGTGCTTTTCCCATTGTATTATCAAATCTCTGTCTCATTGATTTCCGAATAGCTGTCTGTGCCAGATACAATTCATCATTATCCTGTTCTGTCATCGAATCAAGACCTTTACGCAAGCCTCCGGCAATTAACATACCGGTATCATCTATAATCCCAGCATAACGGATATCATCATGTAATGCGAAGACATCTTCGCATAGCTTTGCAAAATCCATACTCATGTAAGAAAAATTTAACATATAAGGGATAGCTTTTTTTGTCTTATTGCATCTGGTTATGTCTTTGAGTTAACATTATAGTTCAGGTATTATTTGCAATGATATCTTCTCAACCCTATAACTTATTTTTGCGATTGATTTAGTTAAGAAGGCTAGGAGAATAGAACTCTTCTTATTCTTTGTATCTATGCTTCTTTTATGGTATTTTCATGATCCACAAGTCTAAATTCTTCAGAAAAATCAATATCGTTTATAAAATCAATGGTGCTTTTTATTATAGAGGGTATTGATTATGGCTGCTAATTTAAAATCATAATTGCTTATTCCATTCACATCGTGTGTTACCAAGTCAATTTTTAGACGATTATAAACGTTGAACCATTCTGGATGATGATTAATTTTTTCAGCCTCCATAGCTACTTCTGTCATGAAACCAAATGCCTGAACAAAGTTATCAAATTCTAGTGTCCTGTTTAATTTACCATTTTCGACTGTCCAATCAGGATTTTTATCAATCTCCCTTTTGATTTCCTCATCAGATAACTTTTTATATTCAACTTCAGGCATGTTCTATTCATACTCTCTCTTATATAAAAGGCGGATGATTAATATTCCCTCCTTTCTCTTTTGTTTATAACATACGAAGTAGAGGAAGTTTCTGATAAGGATGTACTATCTATTACTTAGTTGAGGAGATGCAAATTTTTTATTAGTAAATAAGCAATAGATTGAATTTCTGACTCAATTTCTAATAACGAATCTGCTGTCCTCTTCCGAGCAAAGTGCGAGGCCTTATTCTTAAGGCATCTTCTCTGATAGACATAATTATGGATCAGTGGGTTAGGAGATAATAGATGACATCTATCTGATTTACAAACAAAAAATGCTGCGATAGCGGATGGCCCTGAAGTAAAGACGTCGGTCTGGACCAGATGTCACTACCTATAGTTTGGAAATCTCATACATATGCCTATACCAATGTCGATGGTTTATCTTAAAATACCTCTGCTCTTACACTTTGGTGTTTCACCAAACTACCATTATTATTGATTAACGTAAAAGATAGAATAGAATATAGAACTTACAATATTAATCACAAGTATTATAAATAAAATTAATGATCAGGTTCATTCAGGCTCGTCAACTTGAGATTAACCTTCGCCATCTATTCGACAAAATTAAGTAGATCAGTCAGTTTTCATCTTCGTCTTTTGCTAATTTTCTGCCGCCCTTTTTTATTTGCTCTTCTATATCATCTGTTCCCTTTTCGTTTACAGTAAATCTTGTTTCCGAGTAGGGGTGATATGGAGAGTCTATCATCTTTGCAACTCTGTTCTCTCCAGATTTTCTAAGATAAATTCTATAGGTTGAGGCATGTCCTAATACATTTCCTCCAGCTGCTTTTGTTGGATCTCCAAAGAAAGTATCTGGAGAAGATTGCACTTGATTTGTTATAACTATTGCAATGTTGTAAATCTCTGTGAGTCTTACGAGTTTGTGCAGCATATTATTAAGTCTCTGTTGTCTATCAGCCAGTGTACCTCTTCCAGCAAATTCTGCTCTGTGAAGAGAAATTATACTATCAATTACGACAAGTTTTGCTTTAAAATCATTAATATATTTACCAAGATCCTTTATTATTAGTTCCAGATGTGAGCTGTTATAGATTTTGCATACGGCCACACTTTTCAATATCTGAGAAGGATCGAATCCTCTTGCTCTAGCTATTTGCTCTACTCTCTCAGGTCTAAATGTACCCTCGGTATCGATATATATTACGCCACCATCGAGTCCTCCTACAGCAATTGGCTGTCTCGCTGTTGCACATAGTGTATGACATATCTGTGATTTACCAGAACCGAATTCACCATAAAACTCAGTAACAGCTTGTGTCTCTATGCCTCCAAGCAAAAGATCATCAAGAGCTATAGAGCCAGTGGAACATCGTAGCATAGATTTCCTTTTTTCAAGAGCGGTGTCGGCTGTAACAAACTCTTTTTCTAGAACATTAGAATCTCTCAAAAGCTTCTGGGCTGCCATTATAAATGATGCAGCACTATCCTTCGAAGAATTAAGGTCTACAGCCAGTTCGTCTGAACTTGCTACTGCAAGATCCATTACTGACACAATACCAGCCTCTTTGAGTTTCTTGGCCGTCGTAGGACCAATGCCTTCTATATCTTGGATTTCTAAATCAATAATAGGTGATGAAATTTCAGATATGGTATTTGTATCATTCTTTTGGACAATGTTATTATTAGATTCGTTTTCCATAGATGCTTTTCGATCTACCATCTTCATGACTTGATAATAATTACTCCTATTAATATCGAAACGTACCATGAAGGGAGGGAGGTAGGGAAAGTCATCCTCCTCCAGCTATTATTAAATAATTCATCTAATGCAGCGATTGGCTAAAGAGTTATAATATAACAAAATGACTCTAATCTGCTTCTAATCATCGTCTTTGCGATTATGCGAAAAAAACCAAGCTCATACTATCCTAACCAATAACTTTTAATGCCTATTCTATAATATAGTTAATTTACTCCATCTGCCTGAAAAGTTCTATTAGGGAAGGTTTGAAGAGTAGAAAATAATGGATTCCTTATCGATAACAATGTAGAGTTTAACATATCTAAATCCTGAAATAATATATTATGCATTGAGTGAGAAAATCAGAGAAAAATCAAACCTAAAAAAATATCGTTGTACATATCTGAATAAGAAAACCTAAAGTGATTAGCCATATACCCATACATTTAGTTCTAGGTTTTTTATTAGTGGTATAAGTAACAGTAACAGGATCAGGCATTTTATTCTCTAAATCATCTACTGCTTGCCTCTCTAAATCCTGCAATTTTATTATAGGATCCTCGATATCATCTAAGTGTATTGCTGGCCTTATCATACTTGGTTGTTGATCCTTACATTTTCGTTCCATTACTAATATCCAACCAAATCCGATGACCTCAAAACCTAATCCTAGAATGTTTAAAAATAAAGATAGATGTAAATTGTCTAACATTATTATGGTTACTACTTTGATTAAACATAGAATTAATATTGTTTTAGTTATCTTTGGCTGAGCATTTACGTAAATTTACATCATTGGTATCTGTCAATCTATTGGTGAACCTATGTTTATTAGCCTTTGACATAAAAAACAATCAACTTGAGGATATTACCTTTAAATACCAAGATACAAGTTCCAAATATTCGTACTCATTCCGTTTTTATATAAAATTCTCAGAAGAAAACAAAAAACATATCATATCATAGACTTTCAACTTTGACTGAGAAGGTCTGAGTGGATATACTATTATTGCATAAGATGAGAATTTTTATTCGTCTATCAACTGATCTCTTGCAGCATGAGAGTCGGTGTAATTGGACTTGGAATGATGGGATCACATATGGCGATTAGATTACTCAATACTGGTCATAAAATTAATGTTTACAATCGTGATATAGTAAAAGCTAAGCCATTTGCCAAGACGAGTGCTAGTGTATTGAACACTCCTGGAGATATTGCTTTGAATTGTGATTTTATTTTAATCTGTATTACAAATTTCGATGCCGTAAAAGAGGTATGCTTTGGCAAGAATGGTATCGTAACGGCTGATCGTAAACAGTTGATAATAGCTGATTCCAGCACTATCTCTCCTGAGCAATCAAAGTATTGTGCAGAAGGACTTAGGCAGAAGGAGATAGATTATATTGGGATGCCTGTGATGGGCGGCCCAGCGGCAGCAGAAAGAGGCGAATTGGTGAATATAGTTGCAGGTCCCAAAAGGGCGTTTCTGAAAGTAAAGCCAATTATTGATAAATTAGCAAAATCCGTTTTTTATATTGGTGAAAATGCTGGATCGGCTAATGTTGTTAAATTGGCGTTAAATTTGAATATTGCCTTAATAGCTGGCGCATTATCAGAGGGCATAACATTAGTTAAGGCTGCTAGTATTAACCCTGAAATCTTCATTAAAATTATAAATTCCACTTATTTTAAGACAGGACTTAGTGAAAATAAAGGCCCAAGAATGATAAAGGACGATTTTCGGCCGTCTTTTCATCTTAAGAATATGCTTAAAGACCTTGAACTTTCTATAAGAACGTCGCAGTCTGTTGGAGTGTCTTTACCTCTTACTTCACTTGCGCAGCAGATCTATAGAGCAGCAAATAACATGGGATATTCAGACCTAGATTATTCAGCAATATCTGCATTTATGGCTACAATAAACGGTATGGACACAAAAAATGATATTAGAAATTCTAAGAATTTAAAATAAGAAGCCTTCACATGTTGATATCTCTTCGGGATACAAGAAGAGTCGCAGACATATGATGTTATTCGATTTAGTTCAAAATCTAAAACCATTTTGTATAGCAGAAATATAGTGCAAAGAAAAGTCATGATATCATATTGTAATGACGAATTATAGAAGTGGATATTTGGCGAAATCTCTAAGGCTTCTTTTTCTTATTTACTCGCGGCAAAAAATACAGCCAAAGCATGCTCCAAACGAACAAAGCAAACTGTACACTAGCCATGGGAGGACCAGTGCGAAAGGTTTTATAACATATCATAAAGAACCTTATTGATGCTTTTGCCTAGAATTGGATGATATTCTAATGAATGGCTGCCCCTATTGGAGCTTCGTCACTTGTGGTAAGAAATATAGGTTTTCCCTCAAATCCGTCTGCCGCTAATAACATACCATTAGAAATTATACTGCCAATTTTACGTGGCTCCATATTTGTACAAATAACTACGACTTTGTTGATTAATTCTTCTGGCTTATAAAAAATTGCGGCGCCGACTACGATATCTCTTTGATCTATTCCAATATCGACTATGACTCTTAAGATCTTTTTCATGCCTGGAATACTTTCTGCATGGATAAT
>DASQRW010000024.1:0-63714 GCA_035642715.1 Nitrososphaeraceae archaeon
TTATCCCAAGCATGGACATACAGCACCATAACGCATTTGCAAACAGGATGCCATCATCTTCAAAAAATATTATTATTTGTTAGAAGAGAACTTCCTATAAAGAAGTTATCTATAAGGGAATAAAGTACGGTAGTGAATATGGTTACTACTTAATACTCCAATAGTTAAAGTAACCTTTATGCTTGCATTTTCCATTCGTGATATGATTAAATACTTGTATTAATTTACAATATCGTTACGATAGTGCAACTGAAAAATAACTGAAGAGAATACAAGATAATCCGAACATTGTATTCTTTCTTATTTGCAATATTCTATCTAGAAGAGTAAAAAGAGGCTCTGTTAACAGCATTATAAAGATCCACCTAGTTATTTAGTATAAACTATCACTGATTGTTATGGGTAAAGATTCTAACTTGATGCTATAGTACCTCATAGAAGACGTATGAAAATCATACAACTTATCCATTTTTGGAATTCTAATTAACAACCTAGACATTACAGAAAAGGGCATCATAGATAGACTTTAAATAACTATTACTAAAGCCGTTTAAGTATAAGTTATTTAAGTATCAGGTTATTATCGAATAGAATGACATTATGAGAATACATCAAATAATTTGCCTAAGTTATAATATTTGAGCCTGTAATACTATACTAACTTTTATTTTAGGTTTTACATAAATTAAGAATTGGTAAAATCAATTCTTCTAAGTATTAATTCGAAGATAATTGCTTTAAGCTTGATTCTTTCTCTAGCAGCATTAATCACTGTTTCGATTTTGAGCTTTATTGCAGCTAATAACTTACTAAAGGAAAGAGTTGAAGATCAGCTCATAAGCGAATCAACAGGAAGGGGTACAGCCATCCGATCATTAATAGAAACAAGAATACAACAAATACATCTTTTAGGTACAAATGGAATAATACAAAATATTGTTTCGCAGCTTTACCAAAATAAAACCATTGACAGTAATAAAGATCTACAAGTTTATCAGAAGGATTTTCAACTAGCAATAGAATCATTTCAAAAGGTCCTAGGAAAATCAGCTATTCTTGAAAATGTGAAGGTTATTGGAGAAAAAGTGAAAGCAGTAATATCAACTGATCCTTCAGAAAGTGGAAAAAATTATTCAGATAACTTAGAATTAAGACGTGGATTGGCTGAACCATTTGTTTATTTCGACTTGAAGAATAATGAAAGAAAAACTATAGTAACAGTACCACTCCAAGAGATTGGTAATAATGAATCGTCAACTCCGGTTGGAGTAATCATTGCTACAATGGATACTCGTGCATTTGATGAAATTCTTCTGAATAGGAAGGGACTAGGTGAAACAGGTGAAGTATATTTAGTTAACGAGAATAAAAAAATGGTTTCAGAATCTAGGTTTATTGAAAATGCTGCATTTCGCCAAACTGTGGATACATTACCTGTTAAGGAATGCTTTGAGAAAGGTAAGGAAATAAATGCTATTTATAATGATTATAGAAATATACCAATAGTTGGGTTTTCATATTGCGCCAAGGATTTGGGATTAGTGTTGCTTGCAGAAATTGATGAGGCAGAAATTTTCAAGCCAATTACACAACTGAAAAATCAAATAATAGTAATATCCATAATAATTAGCTCTATTTTTGTTGCAATTGCATTTTATGTGTCAAGGACTATTTCAAGACCAATTACAAAGCTAAGAAATGCAGTAGATAGAATATCAAAAGGTGATTATAACTACAGAGTTGATATAAAATCTAGTGACGAGATTGGGCATCTTGGACATCAGTTTGATGAGATGAGAAAAAGTGTGCTTGAAACTAATATGAACCTAAACATGCTTGTAAAGGAAAGAACAAAAGAACTTACTGATATGACAAATGCACTTGATGCTACTGCAATCGTTGTGGTGACAAACAGAGACGGAAGAATTACAAAGATAAATCAAAAATTTATCGAAATTTCAAAATATAGTGAAAAAGAATTAATTGGTAAGAATCCACGCATAGTAAAGTCAGGATACCATCGTACAGAATTTTTTGAGCAAATGTGGAAAACTATATTGCATGGGGAAATATTTGAGGATGAGATAAAAAATAAGGCAAAAGATGGAACTTATTATTGGGTGAAGACAACTATTGTACCGTTCCTTGATGAGAATAGGCAACCAAAACAATACATTGCAATACAAAATGATATCACTGACCTAAAAAATATTGAATATGAGCTGCAGGAAGCATTAAAACGAGACAAAGAAAGTGCTGAAATTATCAAAAGACATGTTGAAGAACTCAAAAGGACAAATATAGAATTAAGGCACAAAGACAAACTCAAAGATGAATTTCTTAGTATGACCTCACATGAGTTAAAGACTCCACTTACTCCGATTATTGGTTGGTGCGGTGCCTTAAAAACACCAAGAATACTTGGACATCTAGCTCCACAACAGCGTGCTGCAGTAGAGACTATTGAATCAAATGCAGTCAAGTTAGAAAAAATGATTAGTGATATGCTTGATGCTCAAAAACTGGAGCTTAATGAAATGAAATTCACCGTAGGAGAAGTACAAGTAGATCTTCTCTTTAATAAAATCAAAAAGGACTTTGAACCTTTATTAAAAGAAAAAAATATTAAATTTATTATCAGGGCTGAACCAGCAGACATAAGATTAGAATCTGATGAAGCCAGAATTTTACAAGTTATATCGGCATTACTTTACAATTCCATAGACTTTGTGCCTAAAACAGGAGGAAGAATTGAAGTAACTGCAGAACCCCGAAACAATAATATCATTTTTTGTATTAAAGATAACGGTCCGGGCATTCCAAAAGACAAACAAGAATTTCTTTTCAAAAAATTTTATCAAGTTGATACTTCCCTTACGAGAAAGCATGGTGGTACTGGGCTTGGGCTTGCTATCAGCAAAGGCATAGTGACACGATTAGGTGGAACTATATGGGTGGAAACTGAGGAAGGAAAAGGATCTAATTTTTATTTTAGCTTGCCCAGAAAATATTAAATATGAAACTTCTAGTAATTGATGATAGCCAAGACATTACGGATCTTTTCGTTAAAGTTCTGAGTACAATTGGTCATGAAGTAATAGCGACTGATAATGGCAAAGATGGTCTGGATATTATGAATAATCAAAAATTTGATACGGTATTCTTGGATATTGCAATGCCTGATTTTTCAGGGTTAGACGTAATAGATAGCCTTTTAGAAAACGGAAAGATAAATGATAGTGCTATTGTACTTTTCACTGCTTCATCAATTACCGATGATGAAGTAAATGACCTTATCAAAAAAGGAGTACATTCTTGTATTAGAAAGCCAGTACGAATTGAAACTCTTCTTGAGAAGATAGATGAACTAAGCCAAATTCATTCTGAAGTAAGTACACCACCAAATTAGGTTAAAAGATTTTAATTTTCTTACTGAATAACTTTATGATATGTATATATCGTCTTTATCAATTTAAGGGATAAATTTGGTTAAAGGCAAGAAATATGAATCAGATTTTAAATCTCCTATACATAGAGGTAAAGAAAAACAGCAGGTAGAACTTCTACTACAATTTTTAGAGTCTAGCAAAAACTACTGTGTATGTATTGTAGATATGGTTGGTTCAACTAGTATAGCTATGAGAATGTCAAATGAAAAAATTGGCATGTATTATGGAGCCTTTTTGAATTTGATGGCAGAAATAGCTTCAAGATTTGGTGCTACTGTTGTAAAGAATATAGGTGATAGTTTGCTCTATTATTTTCCAAAAACAGATTCTGATAGCAATGAGCCCTTTAAGGATGTTCTCAAATGTAGTATGGCAATGATTCAAAAGCGTCCTGAAATAAATGCAAGAATGCATCTAGTTGGACTTCCAGATGTGAGTTATAGAATTAGTTGTGAATATGGTTCCGTGATAATTGCCAAGATGTCAACTTCCTCTGTAAATGATATTTTTGGTAATTCGGTAAATTTGTGCTCAAAGATAAACTTGCTAGCTTCTCCTAACAGTACTGTTATTGGGAAAGGACTTTATCAAAAAACAAAATCGTTCAATGAATACGTCTTTACTAAGGTAAAAGATACACGACTATCCTTAGGAAGAGACTATGAAGTTTATTCTCTTTCTAAGAAAAATTAAGAAAAAAATAACAGATAATCTATATTTTTTTAAGGTAATAATATGGTGTATTGGTATGGTTATAAAAACTAGTATTCTATTAACTTAACCAGACTCCATCAAAAAAGTTATGAACCTTATCCTATATCATTTGATCCTATATAACTACACAATTACGAACAGATAACATCTCTATCTCTGTCAACAAGCTACCGTCTGAGATCTATCATCGGATATGTCCGTATTCCTTTGTTGTTTCTGCAATTCTGTTCCGTAGTGTTTCATTTATCTTTATCTATTTCACTCATAATTGAGATAGGTTATTGCTGTATAACGGCTAGTCGTGTAAGCGGTTATTAGTCTAATAAATACGGAATGTCTTTCTGATGTCATAAAAGGAAATGAAACAAATGTATTATTTAGAGATTGTTAAACAAAAGAGCATTAAACCCTCGTGATGATCGATCCATTTTCATAATGCTTTCTTAGACAGGACAAAAGTGTGATACATATGTAGAAATCATAATTTGAGAGATAACCTAAACAATATACATTTATCGTAATTACAAAATAAAACATTTCCCTGCGTTACTTGAAAGTCGAATTGTAGACCCCGAAGATAAGATAACGATCGGTGAGTTACTCAAGAAACCTTGGAATCCATATATATTAAAAGACATTCAGCATTAACGCAATAAACTCAGAAATTGACTTCTTTCTATCCTAAAACAGGGTGCAGGTTGGCACCCAGAGTCTAAGATGAAATTAAAATATTTAGATTGGTTTGGCAATGAATCTAATTATGCTCTGCTATCTGAAACGTATGGCTTAGAGACGGCAGCAACTTTGAAAAATAAATCTCTGTCAGAGACTCTTAAACCTAAAGAATGTGCTAACTGTTCTAAATCAAACGTCCCAGATTGCAAGTTCTAAGCCAGGTGCAGAATGGTTCTAATATATCATGCATATGAAGAGACCATAGAAAAACAGAAAAAGAAAGACAATCTACTCAAGCAGATGCATCACCAGCAGCTGCTACAATACACGCATAGATACAAGTTCTAAAAGAGATAAAAGGAAAAAGAGGAATTACGAAGAGGACTAACAGAGAATATGAAAATGCTTAGGATGTTAGTGACAGATGGTGATGACGACACTAGAATAAAGAATAAAGCATATCATCTGCAACCAGAAGATGCAGAGACAAAAGAAGAGATTGAAGCAAGCTCTGCACACGCATTCAAACAGCTGCATTTGTTCCCGGCATAATCAGTAATGACATTTATTGCTTTTCTATTGACAATCCTATATTCATTACTTGAATTTAGCATCTTTGCGTGTAACCCATTAAATGTATCCTTCTGATTTTGTTCAAAGTTGAAAATTGTGTTCTATACATTTACTTGCTGTATAATTATGTAGCAGAGAGCGCTAGGACTAAGGATAACGACAATGTTGCTATTGCTGCTGTTAGGACTTCGATCGTAAGTAAGGCGTAAGAGATGGTGAAAAGAGAAAACTTGACCTCCATTATTTATTGTAAGAGGTCCCAAATCAAGGAGATCAAGTAACAAAATTTGTTAACGTTACTGGTGCATTCTATAATTATGCAAATTAAATCGTTGCAGTAGGATCTTCCTCCTATCTACATTCATAGATCTCGCCCCTCAAGCCACAGCACAATTTTAGATAACAGTTAGTGCGCCGGCTGTTGACAAAATAAAGTCTGCAAGATTAAATATACAAAATGGTGATTGTCTATTATAGTTATAATAACAGAGCAACTCCAGATGTGAGATTCATTAGCAAAAAGGAATAGTAGAGCATGACAAATACACTTTTCCACCCTCCCTCTCCTTATAGTTCATCATATATTATTAGGAGATTTTGCAAAATACTAAGTTCCTATGTCAACAACATCAATTCAAGCGGAAGCATCCAAACCGCAACAAAAAAAGATGCAAGAATGCAACAAATGTAAGGCAGCAGGATTTCCTAATCAACTAATTGCCTTTGAAAAAATAGGAGAAGATCCTCTAACAGGAAAAATTAGATGGAAACTGATAGATGAAAATGGTCTAGAGCACAAGCACAAATTTGTTCAGAACAATAATAATAATGATTACACTGCTGCTGCAGCTCAGAATGAAAATAAACCTAGTAGCATATCCAAACGTAGACGAGTCATAGATATAGCGACAGTTACAGACGTTGAACAAGCAAAGAAGTTACTATATCTAGGATGGGAGTATAAAACATCATATCCTGCAACAATATCTAATATACCACATTATATACTGGTTAAGAGAGAATAACTCAGCATCGTCAATCTATCACTTGTTAGTGGAAATTGACAGTTATTCTCTTTCTTTTATTTTTATCAAGTCTACAAATGGTAATACAAAAATGAATTTGCGCTAATGGTTATTTAAAACCAAGGAAACAATTACTACTACCTTAGATACAGTGGTCCTATTCACTGCTAATAATAACAATAATAGTAGTAGTAATAACAATAAACGATCAGAAAAACAACAAGAAGAAAAAGACAAACTTTTCGAAGATATTATTGGTTATGACGATATCAAAAGATTATTTAGAATGGCTATAAATGCAAATGACCCAGTTCATATACTGCTTATTGGTCCACCAGCATCAGCTAAGACACTATTTATGAGGACTTAACACAATTACAAAATTCTTATTTTACAGATGGTGGTAACAGTACAAAAGCAGGGATGATTGATTATATCTTTAACAATGAACCAAAGTATCTACTGATAGATGAAATTGATAAAATGTCAACTAAAGATCAAACCTTCTTGCTTAATCTAATGGAGACAGGAATAGTTTCAGAAACAAAACATGGAAAGACAAGAACAATACAGATGAAGACATGGGTATTCGCAAGTAGTAATAATATAACAAATATTACACGACCATTAAAATCCAGATTTTTCCAATAAAATTCAAACCATACACATACGAGCAATTTTATGAGATTTCTGTGAAATTACTTAGGCGTCAGAATATCAATGAAGAAATTGCAAAAGCCACAACCAATGCAGTATGGAAAATGATAAAGTCTGGAGATATCAGAAGTTGTGTTAGAATTGCACGTATGGCAAAATCTGTACATGATATCGATTTTATTACAGAAACTTTCTTGAAATATTATGAACATTAGTTGAAAGCTGATAATACAGTAGCTTGACAGAAAGTAGTATTGTTTTTGTTGTTCTAATTGTTTTTATGTTGACAGAAAGAAGAAAATACATTGCGTGGTGTGAGAACGTGGGTATTAAAAATGATATTGCTTGGTGCAATTTTGATGTCTATGATTGTATTGGAGAGGATTACATTCAGGCAAATCAAAGAGAAAATGGGAGTTTATCCTCTAGATACACCAATAATTCTAACACATGAATGAGAAGTAAAAGAAGATGATCGTAAGATTTGCTATGATTATGTATACAGAAGGAAACCGACGTCTTATTTTTTGGGTTATGAGTGTATAAAAAATAAATACATCAATCCCAGAAAAGAATACTTCTGCTTTCAATCTTTATATCTTAACAATCTCTTCGATGGCTTGTCAATCTTGACCTTAGCATATAATAGTAGAATAAAAGCATTAGATAAAACAAACAGACTTATTATATCGCTATGAACTAATTCCTATTATTAAAAAGAGTATGAGAAAACCTTTAGTTCTCATGTTTGTTATTATTAATAATAATCTACATTTTAGATTAATATAGCACTAGCGTTACGAGCTCGATTAATCATGACGGCATTAACAAAATCAAACCACATCTACAGTGTTAGAAACATAGTATTGTATAATCTAAGATATTACAACAAGAAAATGTATAAAGAAGGAGATCAAGTAAAGCGTACATGATCACTAGTTTTGTGATGATAATGATAAATGCAGATAACTAGTAATAGTAGGTGTAATATGCGACTATGAAAACTCTTTTGGTAGCAAATTAATAAGAAAAGAATAGAAAATAGAAAGACAATACCTTTTATACGTATGGAAAATTTGCAAGTCAGCTAATTGAAGGATTCTTTAGAAAATATGCATCATAAGATAATAACATTAACTCTAGAGCAACCCGTCATCAAAGATTAATAATCTTTCCTTATAATTAGGATAATATCAAAATTACTTTTAATTTAGTGAAACAAATCACTGCTACTGTGCATCTGATCTATATGTATCCTAAATTTATCACTACTGTCAAACTCTTTACCACAATAGTCACATACTATACGATTTTGATCCTCATCTCCTACTTCTTCTTCTTCCACATTTTAAGAATAACTTAATAGGATAAAAAGGATACTAGTTATTTGCCTTTTTTTATCTGTGAGCTTATGTGATCTTATATAATTATTATAATAATCACTATAAACTGAAGGTTTACTCTCCTCTTCCATTGTTACTCTCTGTCCTTCTGACCAATAATTGTACGTCTGCGTTGTTTCTGGCCATTGTATGAATATATTTAATCGTATTCGAATGTTTTGAATTGGTGCATCTTCTTCGATACTTGCTTGATTTTTGCTTTGGTTGTGTTTTTTTTGACACATTTATAATCTGTTAACAATTTCATTTCGATATTACAAATTGATCATACATCATAAGAGTATTTGTGCAAATGATAAACAAGAAACGTTGAGAGCAATGCATTAGATATCTTCTTAGTTCCGTTACTTATTATAGCAAAAATCTAGTGTTCAGTTGGTACTACTTGCATCTTGACTATACTTTCTGAGATTCTACAATATACATCAAAGAGAATATACGGTTGGTATGATTTTGCATGTGCCTTATCTGATACACCGTCAGCAGATAATTTCTCCTTTGAGAGAGAGCATTTATTAGTTTCAGTTTAGTGCTGGAGCTTTCAAAATCATGAAGGTTTCTAATCCGGAGTAAGAGCTTGTCTTTTCAAGAACATTTATCTTTGTGACTACAAAAAATGGTTATTGATTTTTCCTTATTGAAGCAGAGGTATTTTTTCTAACATTTTTCTCCTTTCTCTTCTCCTTTTTTAGGATGTTTTCAATGATATTTACTAACTCTTTTAGTGATATGGGTTTTGCTATAAAGCCATCTATCTTAACAGATGGCATAACTTTAGAAAACTCATTTTTATTGATTTCAAATGCTGATATTAAAATTGTTTTAATTGTTGGATGTATTGCTTTAATCTTCCTTATGAATTCATAGCCATTCATTGACGGCATCCTGATATCTGATATAACCATAGCAAAACTTTTAGAATTATTTTGAAAATATTCTAATGCTATTAAGGGGTCAGTAAAGCCCAAGGTATTGAAGCCTTGATTTTTCAAAGATCGTTTAATAAGAGTAACAATGTCAAATTCATCGTCAACTACTAATATAGAGTTTTGAAAGCTTTGTTTGTCAGATGCCATAATGGTTCAGACTTCATTTACAAGTTTGTCAATATATAAAGAATAGTAAATTCATCAAAAATATCTAACTAGGTCCAGTTGGTAAAGCTATTACCTGTGGGATTTATTGCTAATCTATAACTGTTTATAGGTATATAACGCTAAAAAATCGTTTTCTTCTAGAATGTGAGGAGCATTATGGTGTTTATAATAGGAAAATAAGCGGTAGTGATTGATACTCATATTATCCATAGTAACTTCAATACGTATACTGCTAACGGAGACCTAAAATGTAATAGAGAAATTAAACTCTTGTTCTATCGGCTACAAGGATGCTTATACTTATGAATTCGCTATATTGTTATTTTTAAAATATCATTGAAAGTAAACTGCTCATCCAAGCTACTCCAATTTATTATTTCTTTTGGATGCTAGAGTTTAGGGACTGTTTGCAGAACAACAAATTATTTTTATGGCCGTCAATCACCAGTCGTATTGTCTTTCTAGGATACTAATGCTCCTAATACTATTAGAAGTAATTGAATCCATAAGAGAGTCGTCACAGAAGCTGAACCTACTCTCATCAGATTATGCTTGCTGTCTGCTTCTCTGTGTATGACTGTCTTTTCCAATATTACTTCTATTATTTCGTTCTGTCTAGGATCTCCTATTTGATTATTACCAAGATCATATATATCTGATAAACATAACAATGTGAATGAATTGTGTTAAGTGTCATCATACTCATTTAGCCCATGAATTTGAGAATAATTCAGATACTATGAAATCATTGATGCTAGTTGGAAAATGCCTGATCATAGGATGCTACTGCCAACAATACGTTGATAAGATTGAAATAATAGATGAAGAATTGTTATAACTGTTGCTACTATACTAGTGAAAATTCAGTTATAATAGGCAATTTATCATTCTAGCGTAAAAATAATAGATAAAAGTTCACAATATATAGATAGAATAATATATATTCATGTGGGTTAGCAGGAAGGCGCAACATTTGAAAATATTAAGTAAACGAAAGGACCTAACTCAATTTTTTCAATATGTTCTACGACTTAAATATGTTAAAAGAGCAGGTTGGATTTCAAAAGTTAAAGTACAGAATGCTGAATCTGTAGCAGATCATACATTCTCTATGTGTGCAGTAAGCATGGTTTTATCAGATATACTTCGATTAGACACAGAGCGAGTCATGAAAATGGTGATTCTCCATGATCTTGCGGAATCCATAATAGGAGATTATATGCCAGGTGAAATTTCAAAAAAGCAAAAGATCTTAAAAGAAAAAAAAGCCATGAATTATATTTTATACTGTATACCTTCTAATATTCGTCCAAATTATCAAAAAATATGGCATGAGTATTTGCAAAATAAGACAGACGTTGCTCAACTCGTCCATAGAATAGACAAGTTTGAGATGCTATTACAGGCCAACCAATATGCTAAGGAAGGCTATTCTAACAAATTACTTGCTCAGTTTTTTAATTCTGTTAAACGGCATGCAGAGGATGAGAAACAGAATATATAATTTGATGGACCTAAACGCTTTAAAGCAAATCCATTTAAGAATACTAATATAATGCAGTACTTTTCAGCTTTAAAGATAGGTGAGAGGCGTGTAAAAGCAGCTCAAGAGCTTTTGACAACATATACTGGTTATGCTATGCCTGCTCTTGCCTTAAAAGACAATAAGGACAATAAATGGGAGCCAGTTGGAGAAGAAACTCTCTTTGCGGTAATAAAAGAAACAAATGGATATATGATAGCTTTTTGCGACAAAAATGGTATAGCAAAATCTATTGCCCAATGGTTTACAGAGGATAAAAAAGATGAGATCATTGCAAAAATAAAGATGGAACACGATATGAAAGAATATTTTGGTAAGCTGTCGCTTCCAATATAATGTATATTTAGATAAGAAAGACTGGACAACATTTTTTTAATATGAATATAGGACAGAACATAAATCTCTACATATATATCAAGAATATGTTCAAATATGCAGGCAGGTATCTACAAAGCTTAAGATTATCAAAGATACATCTGAATTTTCATAATTCAATCTATTACTCTTACGACAACGACAATGATTATGATGGTAATGTATTATTATTATTTTGCTGTGCTTGTTTGGCGCCCTTAAATACTTTATCATAACAATTTTCAACATTTTCCAGAGTAAGCATTCCATACTTGTTGGCTGTTCTTGTTATACAGTTGAAATAGTATGTTAATGCATGTGCAGGAACTATGAAACCAATCTGAACTACAATGGCCAATGCAATTACAATTGCAATTATGGTCCATTTTGTCTTTCCATTCATAAAATCCGATAATATTGAAATGTATTACTATATTAATTCAAATATTAGAGGATATTAACCCTTTATCCAAACTTTGACACCAAAATGCAAAAGTAAAAATTAAAAGAATAGCAACCTACTGAGCCTAATAATGATATTAGCAGAAGAATAGTGGTCGTGAAATTTTTTCCTTGTATTGTTAAGTATTGCTTTGGTCTTATAGTCTGTTAGCGTATATATCAGGTAGCTTAGGCTATCTCAGATATGGAAAATGAATACATTCTTCAATAAGCCTATGCGAATAGAACATGTGATATTTGACATTCCAGCAGCAAGTAAATCGAATAAAGCGATTGCATTTTTATTACGGCGGGTACAAAGTTTTCAGAATCAGCAAAAAGAATAGATGTAATTGCTATGATAGTTCATTGAAAAAATGGCACACTAGGTGCCACTTGTATTTCTCCTTCTTCTCTATCTTGACTAGGTGGTAGTTGTGGAGTCACTGCTTGTTCAGGATCTTCTGGTATGTTATTTTGTACGTCGCTATTACTAAATCCATTGGCATTTATTAATACTTTATAATAACATGTAATAACTTCATTTTTAGTTGGTTCTTCTTTAAAATAATCATCTTCCTGAGCATTGACACTTTGCTCGACTGCTTCATCTATACAATCATAGAATAATGGTAAACCTTCATTGAGAGTTGAATTAGTGCTGTTTAAGGGAATTAATTCTACGGCCAATGCCAAATTAACAAAACCAATTTCTGCTATGATAATAGCTAATGTAATTACAATGGCTAAGATATTCATTTCTATGATTATCCTGTTATCACTAATAATAAAACTAATATTGTCGTAATAAATTGTCAGTATGTATAATCTTTTTAATAATGTTAAAAGGAATTTTGCATTTCAGACATTGTCATAAATTCAAGTCGAATGTAACAAAAGGTGAAAAATCTTGTATTCTCTTTGTATTATGTATATTATTTTATTACTACAAGTAATGACAGTTCATTAAAAAGAAAAGATTATTCTAATAGCAGTTAATACAATCAAAAGCTCTATTTTAGATAAAGACATCAAAATGTAAATGAACAAAAGAATCTTTATTACAATACCATTTCAATTGTTACTTTTAGAGAAAAATAATTGTTGTTGTTGTTGGTTTATGATGATGATATTATTAAAATTTTAATGTCTGTATATTTGTATATTGATTTGTTTTAGAGCTTGATCGGAAAATATGAACAAGAAATTGAAGTAAAGGGACATCTTATTGATTCGATGATACTGACAAAAATTTTTGATAAAGTCATGGATCTTAAGGGTGATTTTCATGTTCTTGAATTCAGCGTAGGAAAGAAAAAGGCAGATCCAAGCTATGCTCGCCTTTTAGTTCGAGGCACAAACCAACAGCATCTAGATGAATTATTAGAATCAGTCTATAGAGAAGGAGCACAACCCATATCTGTTCAGCAAGTAATGCTTGAACCAGCTGTAAAAGATATGGTGATGCCGGATAGCTTTTACAGCACTACCAATAATGCGACACAAATATTCTACAATAGTTCATGGATCAATGTTGATAATATGATGATGGACAAATGTATAGTATTAGACACACAAAAAATGAGAGCAGAATGTAAAATGATTCGTGATGTGAAAAAAGGAGACAGCATAGTAGTCGGAGAGCGAGGAGTAAGAATAATTCCACACGAACGGCCACGGGAAGGTGTAGACATTTTTCAATTTATGAGTAGTAGCAGTTCAAGTGAGCGGCCTACACAGCAAATTGCTCGAAAGGTTGCCAACGATATCTATAAGATTAAAGAGTCAGAAGGAAAAATAGCAGTGGTTGCTGGGCCTGTGGTTGTTCATTCAGGTGCTTCAGAAGCTCTTGCCAAATTGATTAGAATGGGTTATATACATGGATTACTGGCAGGCAATGCTCTTGCAGTTCATGATATAGAGAATTCCTTAATGGGAACGTCACTAGGCATGCAAGTCAACGATGGAACTCTTGCAGTAAGAGGACATAGAAACCACATGCGTGCGATCAATGAAGTTTTTAAATTCGGATCATTAAGAACAATGGTTGAAAAAAAAGTCTTAGAAAAAGGTATAATGTATGAATGTATTATCAATGACATTCCATTCGTATTAGCGGGGTCAATTAGAGATGATGGACCTATTCCTGATGTTGTGACTGATGTTGTCGAAGCACAACGAAAATACAAACAAGTGCTAAAAGACACTAAAATGGTCTTAATGCTATCGACGATGTTACATTCAATTGCTGTAGGTAACATGCTTCCGGCAACAGTTAAGGTTGTTGCCGTTGACATAAGTCAGCCGGTAGTGACAAAACTTCTTGATAGAGGAACTACTCAGGCAATAGGAATTGTGACAGATGTTGGTGCTTTCTTGCCTATGGTTGTACAGCAGTTAGAACAACAGACAATGACATGACAAAACATATTGCTCAACACCATTAATGTCAAAAGTGAAGAAAAAAGGATGAGAAGAAGAATCAGTTTGATTCAGTTAATTTAGTAGTGATTAAATTAAGTGCAATTTTTGGATCTGCTTTTCCTTTTGTTAATTGCATAACCTTACCAAGCAAGAAATTAGCGGCATTTGGATTAGTTTTTGCATCCATAACAGCTGATTTTTCACGCACAAATATTGATTCTACAGCTTCAGCGATAACTCCAGTATCATCTATCTTTGACGCATTAATGTTCGCTACCAGTTGTGATGGCATTTCGCCAGTCTTTATTATCTGTCTAAGAATCGTTTTTCCAGTACTTCTATTAATAATATCTTGATCTACTAGTCTAGCCAAATCCGCGACATGTTTTGCTTCAATTTTCAATCCAGAAAAAATAGATCCTTTTTGCTCTGAATCATCTATGAATCCCATTAGATCAGTAACAATCCAATTAGCAATCTCTTTTGGTGACGAATAAATCTTTACTGAGACTTCAAAAAAGTCAGAAAGCTCTTTGTTATCAATTAGCACTTGTGCTACATGTTCTGAAAGTTTATAATCAGTAACGAAGCGAACTTTTCTCTCTTCAGGTAATTCCGGCATATTAACTTTGAGTGATGATATAAATTCATTTCCCAAGACGATTGTAGGTATATCAGGTTCAGGGAAGTACCGATAATCCTGTTCTTCCTCTTTTGTCCTTGCCTGTTTAGTTATTTTTCTTAAATCATCCCAATGTCGTGTTTCTGCTTTTATCTCTATATCATGTATGGACATAGTTTTCTGTCTAGTAATTTCATAAGTAAGAGCTTTTTCTACTTCTTTAAAGGAGTTAACATTTTTAATTTCAACTTTTTTCTTACCTTCTATTGAAACATTAGCGTCGCATCTAACTGAACCTTCAAGTTTCGTATCACATATTCCTAAATGTTCTATGATAGAACTAATTTTATTCAAAAATATCCTTACATCCCTTGGATCGGTAAAGTCCGGTTCTGTAACAATTTCAATTAGAGCGACCCCTGCTCTATTGTAATCTATAAGAGTGTAGAAATTTGTATCGCTAGTACCAGTTTCATAAATCAATCTTCCTGGGTCTTCTTCAAGCTGAACTCTTCGAATAAAAGTTTTTTTTGATCCAGTATAGTCTAGTTTCCCATCTACGCCTATACTACTGATTCCATAGAAGTTATATTGGCTCAGCTGAAAATTTTTTGGAAGATCAGGATAAAAATAGTTTTTTCTATAGAACCTTATCTTATCTGGAACTGTACAACCTAGAGCAAGCGAAACCATGCCTGCAAGTTCTACAGCTCTTTGATTTAAAAGTGGAAGACTTCCAGGAAGTCCAGAGCAAATTGGACACACATTATTGTTAGGCTTCTTTCCCCTATAATCAGAGTGGCATGAACAAAATAATTTGCTCCGAAGAGCTGTTAGTTGGCAATGGATTTCTAGACCGATTTTTACTGCCAATACCATTTTATAAGTCAGGACTCCTTTGAATATTATTATTTGCACTTTCAAAAATTAATGCTGCATCAAGCATTGTTTGCTCCTCTAATTCATTTGCCATTATTTGTAATCCTATAGGAAGATCATTGCTAAATCCAGCTGGTACGGATATGGCAGGTATTCCGCTAAGATTAGCCATCACTGTGTCGATGTCAATCAAATACATCTTTAATGGATCATCTATCTTATCACCAAATTTGAATGGCAGAAGAGGCATAGTAGGTGCTATCAAAATGTCATACTTTTCAAATAATGATTTCAATTCTTGTTTTAATAACGATCTTACCTTTTGAGCTTTCAGATAATATTTTCCATAATATCCTGATGAAAGAACATACGATCCAATGATGATTCGCCTTTTTACTTCTTGGCCAAAGTTGCTTCGAACTTTTGAAAAATACATATTCCACTCGTATCCGTCAGGACTTAAATCGAACCCATATCGAATATTATCATATCTAGCAAGATTACTACTAGCTTCAGCCGTCGCTATTGTATAATATGAGGATAGAGAATATTCAATAGAATTCATAGAAGTCTCTTCACATTTAAAGTTCAAACTGGAGAATAAATCCATAGCAGAATAGATGCATTTTGAAATTTCTGGTTCGGCACCTTCAACTAATTCTTTCACTAATCCAACCCGAATATTTTTTTTTGTAGGATTGAGAGTATATTTTGGTACCTGTTCTAAAGTGGTATGATCTCTATTATCCTTACCTGCAATTGCATTCATAACCATTACCGCATCAGAAACTGTCTTACCTATAGGACCAATCTGTTCTAAACTGTTAGCATAAGAGACAAGCCCATATCTACTAACGCTACCATAGGTTGGTTTTAGGCCTACTACGGAGCAAAAACTAGCAGGACATCTTATCGAACCGCCAGTATCTGATCCCAACGAGATAGCGCATTCCAATGCTGCAACGCTTGCAGCACTCCCACCAGAAGAACCTCCAGCCACATAATCAATATTCCACGGATTGTGAGTTGGTCCATTCTTGCTATATTCGGTAGTAGAACCCATTGCAAATTCATCAAGGTTTAATTTTCCAATTATGATTGCATCACTTTCTTTCAATCTTCTAACTGCGGTAGCATCATAGGGAGGAACATAATCTTCTAATATTTTCGAAGCACACGTTGTTTTCAAACCACTTGTGCATATATTGTCTTTTATTCCTACGGTAACACCTGCAAGTGGACCTATATTTTGTTCTCCATTGCGAATTTTTCTATCTATCAGTTGTGCTTTTTCTAGCGCACCTTCGTTATCTACAGTGATAAAGGCATTAATTTTACTGTCGATTTTTTCTATCCGTTCAAGAATCTGGGAAACATATTCTTCTGCAGAAAAATCTCCATTTTTAATACCTAAAGTAATTTGCCTAGAGTTAAGATGACATAGGTTTGCCATTCAAGACATCCTCGGACCTTTTATAAACGCATCTTTTCTATGCTTTACATTTTTTAATGCATCGCCTTGGAAGGTCTCCACATAATCTTTTCTCAATTCAGAAAACTTTATTGTTGATTGAACTGGTTCAATTTCATCTAAAGATAGTCTGTCTAATATATCTAAATACCTAATTATTTCTTCGATCTGTGATTCATATTTTCGAAGTTCCTGATCTGTTAATTCTAATTTTGAAAGCAGACCAATATGTCTGATTTCTTCCTTAGATACCATGCCAAAATGCTCCATTTTTTTTCTTATGGTACCAACCTGTCTATATCGCGAGGGTATAAAGTTAGATCGCGTATATTGTCTATTCTTGTGATAGCCATAAGTAGACGTTCTAAACCTACACCAAATCCTGCATGAGGCGGAACTCCATAATCAAATAGTCGTAGGTGATAATCGAATGCCTTTGTATTCAGTCCCTGCATTTTCATTCTTTGTAATAATTCATCTTTTCTATTTATTCTAGTACTACCAGATGACAATTCTAATGATCCATACATGAGATCAAAGGATTCAGAGATATCTTGATGTTCCATATATTTTGGTTTTACGTAAAAGGGCTTTAAAGAAGTGGGCCAATCAGTGATAAAGTAAAAACCATTCATCCTCTCATCTGATAAATTTTTCATTGTCTGAGGAGATAGATCATCTCCCCACCTGATCCGTTCTCCTATACTCTGTAGCATTTCTATTATAGTTGAATAAGAAAATTTTGGAAATGGCGTTTCATAACTTGGCAATTGAAGATCAAGGTATTGTAGATCATTTTTTTTCTTTTCTTTGATTGAAACGATTATATGCAAAATTATTCTCTCCAGCAATGCCATCATATCTATGTAATCTACAAATGCTTTTTCAACATCAATAGATGTCGCTTCTGAAAGATGTCTGTTAGTACGAGATGGTTCAGCTCTGAAAATTGGACCTATTTCAAATACATTTTCAAAAGCCATGGTCAGTTGTTCCTTATATAACTGAGGGCTTTGTGCAAGAAATGCTTCTCGGTCATAGTAAAATATTGGAAACAGAGCTGCACCTCCTTCCGTAGCAGTAGAAATCATCTTTGGTGTATTTACCTCAATAAATCCTTGTCTTACAAGAATCTCTCTGATTGCATCCAGAGTGGCATGACGGATATGGAAAACGCTCTGTAGAATACTTCTACGGAGGTCTAGTGCTCTCAAGTCTAACCTTGTATCAATACCTACTGACGTTTTGTCTTGAACCATGAAAGGAGCAGCTTTTTTGGATATAGAAAATACCTTCAATTCTAATGGAATTACTTCAGCGCCGCTAGGTGCTTTTCGTTGGGATCGGATTGTTCCTCGTACTGCAAGTGTTGTATGTTCTTTTATCTGACGTATCTGCTCTAGTAATTCGTCTGTACATTCACTTTTCTTTGCAATAACTTGAACCTCTCCATATCTATCTCTTATCATAATAAACAGAATATTGCCATGATCGCGAATACTTGAGACCCAACCCATAATTATTACTTCTTTATTATCAAGAGAAGAATTGATTTCAGCGGAATAATGTGTCCTTCTCCACTGCCCCAGTTCCTCCTCACGTACTAGATTGCTCAATTTCAAATACCTGAATCGTATAAAGTTTGTAGATAGAGGTTAATTTAACTTTTAATAAATAAGTGTTTGTTGGAAGGTAGTGTAAAAGTGATTAATATTTTACCAGATTAAAGTCACTTATGTGTTGTTACATATATAGAGATGACAAAAGCATCTAAATTTGATTTGAGTTGTTATCACCGATGTACAAACGAAAATACTCGTTATTGAAAGTAGCAAACTTGGCCTAATAACAATAATAACGTATCAACTATCCAGGTCTTAAAAGGAAATGCATTTAACTCTTAATTTATTATAGATTTGAAATGACATTAAGCATAAACTGTAAAGATGCAGGCGATCCAGTCTGCACTCATACAATGTATGGAGAAACAGAAGAAGAGGTATTACAAAATGCCAAGAAGCATGGTATAGAAGTTCATGGCTATTCTGAAGATACATGGAATAAGGAAATTGCAAAGAACAAGGATCATTTCCGTAAGCTTATAAAGACTGTCTAATTTTTTTCCTTTTTATTTTGCCTTTGTTGTTCAATGCAAATCTATCATTTACTTTTGCGGTTACTTATGCATAATATTAGCATCACTCCAGTTCTACTTCTCTTTTTATGGTTGAGAATTAAATATCTTATTTGATATTAACTTAAATGGAACCTAAATCCAATAAATTAAAAAGTTATATCAAACTATATTCAACTGCCTATTCCTACTATTTGCTAATTTTGGATACTATATTACTGAAAATATAATATATATTAAAGAAATCAAATCCGTATACTACATAGACCTATGTAGACTATATGAATTATATGCGCTACTAATTAGTTCATGTGTTTTCTGTATACGCTTATGGATAACCAAATAAGAAAGCCTTTACTATTGATAATGCTTGTTGCAGGCATATTTTTGGCAGCAATTATGCCTATCACTATGCCCTTGAAAGCCTATGCACAAGGTCAAATAACTATCAACGGAGCAGGGGCGACTTTTCCTTTTCCTCTAATTGATACCTGGCGGGTTGATTACAAAAACATTAAACCAAATATAAACATAAACTATCAATCGATAGGTAGCGGTGGAGGTGTTAAACAGTTTACTGAAAAGACGGTAGACTTCGGTGCTTCTGATGCTCCCCTTACTGCGTCAGAAATCCGAAGCGCTCCTGGTGCAGTGCATATACCTGAAACAATTGGTTCAGTAGTTGCAGCCTATAACATACCCAGCGTGCCAAATAAGGGATTAAAACTTACAGGCCCAGTTCTTGGTGACATATTTTTGGGTAAAATAACAAAATGGAATGATCCCGCAATCCAATCGCTTAATACTGATGTATCATTACCCGCTGAAGATATTATAGTCGTACATAGATCAGATGGTTCAGGTACAACTTATGTTTGGACGGATTATCTTTCTAATATCAGTACAACATGGAATCAACAGATAGGAAAAGGAAAATCTGTACAATGGCCAGTTGGAATAGGTGGTCCAGGTAATGAGGGTGTTGCCAATGCAATTAGGGGTTCTCCTAACACAATTGGATATGTAGAACTTGCTTATGCATTGACTACTCAAATGCCATACGCTTATATACAAAATCAAGCAGGTAATTTCGTAGAACCGACACTAGATTCTACTAAGGCGGCAGTGGCAGCAACATCACAAAGTTTGCCAAACGGTGATGCTTCATGGGAGCATGTCTCAGTTGTCAATGCGCCTGGCACAAACTCATACCCTATCGCAAGCTTCTCATATCTACTTTTATTCAAAGAGTTGAGTACGAATCCAAACATTGATCAAGCAAAAGCACAAGCCTTGATTGATTTTATGTCATGGGCTATTACAGAGGGGCAACAATCGGCTGATGATCTATCATATGTGCCATTACCTACAGAAGTTGTCAATCTCAATCAAGAAACATTGAAGTCATTAACTTTCCAGGGTAAGCCATTAACCACATCAGTTGGCGCGCAGTCTTGAACACTTGGTGCAAGAGTACATATGTTCAAGCAATTACCTCCTTTTTCTTTTTAATGCAAAAATATTTTAGCTTTTATGCTATCGATATACATATAACGTTGTATGAAAGGATCCATTTGTGATATTTTAGAGGTGTTTGTTGTATTAATATAGAATCTAAGGAACAAAAGAGAAGAATTTTGTATTCATCTTTATTGAAAGGAAAACACAAAGGAGATAGGAGCTTTCATATCGTAGCAGTAGCAGCCGCAGGTTATACTTTATTCATGCTAGCAATTATAGCATTTTCAGTTGGCGATGGGTCTAAAGAGATATTTTCATTCGAAGGTATTATTGGTTTTCTTACTGGTACCGATTGGAATCCAGTAGAAGGCCGCGAATCATATGGTGCTCTGCCATATATCATTGGGACATTAATCAGCTCAGCGATAGCAATGATTATTGGAGTTCCTATAAGTTTAGGAATAGCTGTATTTATTTCCGAGATGGCACCGCGTAGGTTAAGTACGCCATTATCTTTTATTATAGAATTATTAGCAGCAGTTCCAAGTATTATTTACGGCTTATGGGCACTATTTGTTTTTAGGTTCTGGATTAGAGATTTGATCGAGATGCCTTTGCATAACGCTTTTGGAGAATCAATTCCATTCTTTGCTCAAACTCCATTTGGCTTAGATGTGTTCACAGCTGGAATAGTTCTTGCAATAATGATTATTCCTATTGTGTCATCTGTTTCACGTGAGATAATAAAAGCAGTACCAAATTCTCAAAGAGAGGCTGCATATAGTTTGGGCGCCACAAGGTGGGAGACTGTGAGAGTCGCTATATTTCCATATGCAAAGTCGGGATTGTTAGGAGCCGCAATCCTTGGATTAGGTAGAGCTGTTGGTGAAACTATACTTGTTACAATGATCATTGGAAATGTAGTAGGAATAGCTGCTATTCCTTCCTCTCTTTTTGATCAAAGTCAAACATTATCCAGTTTAATTGCAAATGAATTCAATGAAGCGTCATCGGAGCTGCATATTTCTGCTTTAATGGGTCTTGGAGCTGTTCTCTTGATTCTGACAATTGCAATAAACATTAGCGCACGCTTGCTTGTTTCAAAAATCACAAAAGTTAGCCCAGGAGTGAGAGAATAATAATGCAGCAAAAAGAATCAAGACAAGAGGACAACAGACAAAAAATTCAAGATATCATGTCAAGGCAGTCTTCAAAGAGAAAATTGATTGACAGAATTATTTCTGCTTTTGCAATAGTCTGTGTTATTTCTGCTCTTATTCCTTTAGGAAGTATTCTATTTGAAGTAGTAAAGAATGGTATTTCAGCTATCAGTGTAGAATTTCTTACCCAGCCACCAGGATCTTTTTTTCTAGGACACGGGGGTATTGCTCCTGCCATTCAGGGAACATTAATTGTAGTTGGATTGGCGTCATTAATTGGAGCACCCGTAGGGATACTTTCGGGTATTTACCTTTCAGAATATGCTGGTAATGGAATATTTCCTTCTGCAGTCAGATTTTTCAATGATGTTCTGACAGGTTTACCCTCAATTGTAATGGGAATAGTTGGATACGTATCAATAGTTCTTCTACTTGGCTCATTTTCAGTTTGGGCAGGCGCTTTTGCTTTATCAATAATTATGATACCCATAGTAGTCAGAGTTACTGAAGAATCTTTTAAGATCGTTCCCAATTCAATACGTGAGGCTGCTCACTCTCTAGGAATTCCAAAGTGGAAAATTACATTGTTTATAACTATGAAAAGCGCCAAAAGTGGTATCCTCACAGGTATTGTATTGGCTATATCCAGAATCGCAGGTGAAACAGCTCCACTTATAATGACCATACTTGGAACAAGTTTATTCTTTACAGGATTTTCTGGGCCAATCGATGCTCTACCACTTCGAATATGGAGATTGGCTTCACAACCATATGAATCCGCCCATTCACAAGGTTGGGGAGCGGCTTTAGTGCTCATACTGATTGTCCTAATCCTAAGCGTAGTCCTAAGACTTTTCGTTCAGAGTAAAACAGGATTCAAGCTCAATAGAGCAACTTTTTGAATTTCTATATTAACTATATTATCTATTTAGATAATAGATATTAGTTAATCTACCACATAGATGCTTAGTTGGGTTCTAAGGAAAGTTTTAGTATCGATAATAGCAGAGTGGTTGAACCTTTACAGGATAATACTGACGGTAAGAGTTCTGCTACTGTCAAACAATATAAGGTATCTATTAGGAACCTTGATGCATGGTATGGGTCAAAACAAGCCTTAAAGAACATCAATTTAGACGTCAAGCCTAACACTGCTACTGCTTTTATTGGACCTTCAGGCTGTGGTAAGACGACTCTTATTCGCTGTCTTAATCGTATGCATGAGATGACTCCTGGCGCAGGCGCAAGGGGCCAGGTCATTCTAGACGGCATCAATATATATGATAATAAAACCGTTGATCCGGTAATAATCAAGAGACGTATAGGCATGGTCTTTCAAAAACCAAACCCCTTTCCGACGATGAGTATTTATGACAATGTAGCAGCAGGGCTAAAGCTTAATGGTGTCAAAAACAAGAGATTGATAAATGACATTGTTAAGGAAAGTCTGGAAGATGCGGCACTATGGGATGAAGTGAAAAATGAACTTGACAAACCTGGAATGGGATTGTCTGGAGGTCAACAACAGCGACTTTGTATTGCTAGAGCGCTTGCAATGCAGCCAGAAATATTACTAATGGATGAACCTACGTCTGCGTTGGATCCAAGTGCATCTTCTAAAATAGAAGAACTTGTTTACAATTTGAAAAAGAACCTCACGATAATTATTGTAACTCATAACATGCAGCAGGCAGCTCGAGTATCAGACTATGCTGCCTTTATGTACCTTGGTGAATTAATCGAATACGGACCAACAAATCAGATATTTAAAAACCCTCAAAAAGAACTTACAGAGCGCTATATATCAGGTAAATTTGGATAGGATCTGTTTGTTTGACTAGACTTTTGGATCTGGGTTTAGATCGCATTCATAATATTATTTTGGATATGGCAAAACTGTCCGAAAGCTCAGTATTAACCGCATTAGGATCCTATGAAGAAGGCACCCGCATAAAAAGCCAAATTTTTGACTGGTCAGAAAAACTTCGAGTATTACAAGAGGAAGTAGCGGATCTTGCAATAGAATTGATTGCACGCTTTCAACCTGTTGCTACTGATCTGAGATTTATCAGATCCTGTATGGAGATATCGTATGGATTTTCCAGATTTGGGCGGTATGCATACGATATTGTAGATGTACTTGAAACAATGGGTTCGATTTCTGACTGCGACAAGTCCACTGTTTTGGAAATGGCAGGTACTGTAAGAGAAATGATACAATTGAGTTTACACGCGCTACGCTCACGAGATAAAGATGCAGCAGAAAAACTCTATCAGATGGATGATACCGTTGATGCATTATATAGAAAATACTTACGAGAGATTATTACTCCACAATCGCAGCTAGATAAAAGATTTTCAGACCCGCGTTGTTATGTTTCTGCCTTACTGATATTAAGATATCTTGAACGCATTTCTGATCATGCTTGTTATATAGGAGACTCTGTTCATTATATCAGAACAGGAACCTCAAGCCCTAGGCGTTAACTATTATTCTCAATATGAAAAGATAGACACAGGTAATAGCCTGTTATACTTTGACAGCAAAACAAGTTATCTTGGTGATAATCTTATTTCCATTATAGTTTCTATTTTTAAAAATAACAGTGGGATTAGGTATATGCTTATACTACAGAATTGGGTATCAAGATCGTGATGATATACTGTTCTAATTTTCACTGCAATTATTGCCCTTGTTTTTTAGTTTGGTTATAGTATTACTCTTAACTTTTAGTTTGTTATTACGAATTTGTTTAATAATATTCAGTAATCCTATCATTGGGAAAGTCCAGTTAAGTCTTACTTTTGCAATTCTTTGTCTTGCATTTATTGTATTTTAATTCTCGCGGTTACGTGTTGCTGATATATCTGATATAGCAAATAATCTTTTTTTCTTTACAGGATTCGAGATGCATTACAGATTATGATCTTATACATTTGCTGATAACTTATAAAATAGAACGTTAGTTTCATTGTAGTTAGAACGTATTGAGGCTTAATATGTTTGATATTCGTGTTATTTTGACATGACTTCATATATGATTAAATATTATCCAAAATAATCGAATCTATAGCCAAACTAAATACCTGCGACCTATCTCGGCAAGTGGTGCTGCAAAAAAATAACATAAGAAAAACAATCGTCATTGTTGTTTCTGCGACCAACAGAGTCTTCTTCTTTTGCTTTGCATGAAAATAATATCTAGAGACGAACAAGTGCATTATTACTGCGCCGATTGCATCAAATATATTGACGCTTGCTATAGGTACTGCTATTCCAGTCGTTTCCTTCTATGTTATTATCATTTTCAATCAAGAAGAAGAAGAAGAGACTCTTAGTTTGATTCCAAATCTGAGAATATATGGAGTCATAAAAGCAGTTAAAATAGTTACGACACCCACTATAGGAAATACAGAAGATGTGATAGCACCAACATCTAGACCCCCTTTAACAACAACAAGAGATAGTTCACCTCTTGCTGATGACATTCCAAGACCTGTTCTTATTGCTATAATGCCATCATATCTTGCTTTGACCAAGATAGTCGTAATTATTAAAAACTTTGATACAAATGAAGTTAGAATAAGCACCAATGCTGGAACAATAAATGATGGTAGTAGTGATACATTCATTAAAGCACCGATTGATATGAAGAATATGGCAGCAAATACATCTCTTAATGGTATGGTAATGACTCTGGCTATGTTAGCACTTTTTGATTCAGCGACCAACACACCAGCCAAAAAGGCGCCTGTAGCGACAGATAAGCCAAGTCCTTTAGCTACAAATGACATTCCAAAAGCCAATCCAAGAATAACAATCAACAGCAATGCATAATCGTTACTTTTTCCTATTTTGTCGATTACATTTGGTATAAACTTTGAGCCAAGAATTAGTATACTTCCAATGAATGCTCCTACTATACTTATTGAAATTGATATTTGTAGAATAGATACTTCACCAGCAGGACTTACTGCTATTGATTGAAGAACCGCAAGAGCGCTAATAGCCACAATATCTTCGACAATAGTTATTCCAAGTATCAAGGTAGTAGACTTGTCTTTAATCGTCCCAAGTTCTTCCAAGATTCTAACAGTTACTACCGTGCTTGTAATAGACATAGCAAGAGCAAGAAACATAGAATCAAAGAAACTAAACCCTAGCGTTTGAGCAACAAAATATACAATTAGCAATGTTCCTAAAGACTCAGGTAGTGCTATTATCACGGAGATCCTGCCTACGGACTTGAGTTTGGCAATCGGAAATTCGGTGCCAATTACAAATAACAGCATTATAATTCCTAACTCTGCAAATATGTTTACAGTTTCTATATTGCGTATCAGACTAAATGGTGGAGTATAAGGTCCAATTACCATTCCTGCAATAATGTAACCAATTAGCATTGGTTGTTTTAACTTGTAAGTGATGAGTAGCATTATAGCTGCAACTATCATGATTACTGCAAAGTCTTGAACTATGAAATCAGAAGGTGACGAACCAGAGGTTGAGAAGATTGGTGGAAATAAAGAATCAGTCGATTGTAAAAAAGAAATAGGGTTCATAGATAGACGGATAGATATACGTACTCTATAAAATAAATGATCAGAAGCAATGTTTGAGAATATAATATAAAAACCGTTGGCTTCTGATTGATAGATGATGCGCTACAAAAAAGGAAAAAGTATAATATAAAAAATGATTACAATAACAACTTCAGCACCGATATTATAGCACCGCTATAATACACACATCTTTTATGTGTTAGACAGACAGATCCAAATTCAATGTTCTTCTTGTTTTATTCCTTAAGAAGAAAGTTCAGAAGAATTTTATCCGAACGTTTTTTTCTATATTTAATACACGATCACAATCTTTTATCGCTGTAAGGGTAGGATTGAAATTAGATTAGAATATGCAAGAGAATTTTCTAATGATAGACACATTATCATTGTCAGCTCACATGATAAAAGTAAGGACAAGGATATTTGATAATCTCCTATGAATGTTTCCAAAGCATAAATGAATTTTTAATAGTATAAAACTCGCGTCACTCATCATTTAATCCCAATACACTTTACATTGCAAAAAAGCTTGTTTACATCAGTATAGAAGATAAAACTCATTTTGTAAAATCAAATTGAGTACTTTACGATGGAATTGTTTACATAGAAAGAGATGAAGTACCGAAATTTTGTCTACAAACTAAAGAATCTTAAACGTGCTGTTTTTTTGTATTAAAGTACATTATGATTACCATTGTTTCAAACAAAAAAGATTATAAAGATTCTTCCTACCACAAATCAGAGCTAGAAAGCAGTAGGGAGAAAATGCTCCTCCTTTTTTAAATTATCATTCGTAGTTTATTTATTTAATTATTTACAGAGGATTACAAATTTATAATCAAATACACTCCGCAGCCAAAAGTATTGTTTAAAGAAACTTGCAAATTTATTTGTCATTCTGAGAAATAGTTGTGATTATGTGGAAAAGTGGAAAGGGGAGAATATAGAGGAGAAAAGAGAGAAGAAAGAGGGAATCTCAAAAGACCATACTATCCTCTATCAAACTTTTATATTTACTAACATAAGACCTAGCGTCAATGATATTAAAATAACGCCAAAACCCGCTGCGAGCAATGCCTCCTGATTTTTTGTACTTAAAGCTTGTCCTGATCTGTAAAGCAAATAAGCACCAACCATTCCCATAAATAGAATCGTTGTTGTAACAATTGTTTCGCCTAATGTTTGAGCAGATCTAGAAGGTATAATGAATGTTCCTCGAGGAGCTAGTGAACCTTCAAGGATCGCATTAATTATGCCTGATACCAAAGCAAAAAATATCACCAAATATAAAACAGAGGCAATTAGCACAATTCTAGAAGCGCTTAAAATCAATGATAGTAATTCTAAATATTGTCTATAAATAAATTTTGCTGAAACGGATGTGCTCTTATAATTATATATAATTATGATTAATGAACTGCAGAAATAGTTCTTAATATTTAAGTAACTATAAATATAAATTTTTTTAAATAGATAGAAATAAAAATAAATATATATTAATAATAATAAGATTTGTCTTTTTATATATTCAAACAAGATATATTATATATTTTCTATTATTATTTGCAGTCACAGCTATTTCCATGATCTTACGAATAAGGCCAGAATGAAGGAGTCCTAGAAGAAATAGGCTCTGATACGTATCATATCTTTCATTTCTATTAGTTATTTTGTATTTGAATGATGGAACTCTAATTTTTAAGGATTGATTGATTACATCATTGCAAGCTTTCCTACCCTCCTTTCTACCAAGAGATGATATAAGAATTTACAACTATAATTAATATAATATTTAGTTATATTAAGAGCTACACTTACATGAATAGGAAATGTTCTGCTTGCTCACGAAAAGCATCGATAGACATATACTGTGACTATCACGCCCAATCCTTCGAAAGTCTTAAAGAACATTATAACAAATGGGTTAAAGCATATGGAATAATATCATGGAGTGATTATCTAAATAAATTGGTAAAGATTAATGATACAGGAATATGGGTAAAACAAGTAATCTCTGTAGAATTAAAAAAATTGTAATTAAAAGAAAGAGAAATTAGATCTTCATTACATTTCTCCCATTCCACCTGGTGGCATTCCACCACCTGGTGGCATTCCACCACCTGGTGGCCCTCCGGCTGATTTACTGGAGGCAATTACATCATCTATCCTTAAAATCATCGACGCGACTTCTGTTGCCGATTTAATAATCTGCTCTTTTACCGAGAGAGGTTCTACAATATCTAATTTTGACATATCAGTAATTCGGGCATTTCGTGCATCAATTCCGGCCGATTTTGAGCCTTTGCTCTGCTTTGCACGTAAATCTGTCATAGTATCGATGGGATCCATTCCTGCATTTTCTGCTAATGTGAGTGGAATTATTTCTAGTGCTTCAGCAAACTTTTCTGCAGCTAGTTGTTCTCTACCGGATAGCGTACTTGTCCATTCTCTTAATTTTCCTGCCGTATAGGATTCAGGAGAACCTCCACCCGCAACGATTGCAGGCTTTTCAAGTACATCTTTTGTAACCATGATAGCATCGTGAATTGAGCGTTCGGCCTCATCAACTACTCTTTGAGAACCACCTCTGATAAGTATTGTTACTGCTTTTGGATGTTTACAACCTTCTATGAATACCCATTTATCTGTCTCAATCTTGCGTTCTTCGACTAGATCAGCAGAACCTAAATCCTTAGGTGTAAGGTCCTCCAAGTTATTTACTACACGTGCGCCCGTAGCTCTTGCTAGCTTGGTCATATCGCTTTCTTTGACTCTACGTACTGTCAAAATGTTCGCCTTTGCTAAGAAATGTTGTGCAATGTCGTCAATACCCTTCTGGCATACCACTACATTAGCGCCACTAGCGGTAATCTTATCAACCATGCTCTTTAACATCCTATTCTCTTCTTCTAAGAACATGTTCATCTGATCTGGAGAATTGATATTTATTTTAGCATCGAACTCGGTCTTTTCAATTTCAAGAGCAGAATTGATAAGAACAATTTTTGCTTTTTCTATTCTTTTTGGCATTCCTCCATGAACAACTTCTTTATCAAGAACAATACCCCTGATTAATTTAGTATCCCGCAATGATCCGCCTGCTTTCTTGTCTACTTTGATATCATCAATGTCTACTTTATAAGTAGAATCGATTTTCTCGCAAATTTGCATTGAAGCATTGACAACAATTTGTGCAAGCTCATCTGCATCCTTTGATACCAGCTTTGTTTGCATGGAAGTCTTTGCAATTCTGGACAATTGATCTTTATCACCTCCATCAATCTTCTGGGCTAGAGTGTTAAGAATCTCAATAGCCCTAACAGCGCTCTTTCTATAGCCATCAACAATGATTGTTGGATGAACATCCTTTCCAATTAATTCTTCTGCCTTTTCAATCAGCGCTCCAGCAAGTATTACTACAGATGAAGTACCATCGCCTACTTCATTATCTGTTGCCTTGCTGATTTCAACCATCATCTTTCCTGCGGGATGCTGAACATCAATTTCCTTTAAAATGGTCGCGCCGTCATTTGTAATAGTGACATCGCCGAGAGAATCTACCAACATCTTGTCCATACCTCGGGGGCCAAGTGAGCTTCTTACTATTTCGGAGATCAATTTTGCAGCGGTTATGTTATTTTTCTGAGCATCTCTACCTTTTGTCTGGGTCGCTCCTTCTTTCAATATTAATATTGGCATTCCGCCAGCTGATCCTTGTTGAATTGACATTTTTTCATTCACCTTAAAATTATGAAATAACTGACATGGTTGGGGATATTTTAAACTTACTATGAAATATTTTATGGGTCTTCAATAATACCATTTTTAAGCAATCTTTATAGTAAAAGTATTTAAGTCAATTTTGTCTCCTGTATCTGCGGCCGACTATTAATTTATTATGACTTGGCAGCTAAACAAATAGAAAGGGCTATTTGAATAATTCGTCGTACTTGCCCGCAGATATGTCAGAGAAAACTTCCTTTGCAGGCTTTTCTTCAACTTTTACTCCACTGCTTACGCAAGAACCGATCACTTCTTTTACAGCACTCTTCAGATCCTTAGCATAAGAGCTATCGATTTTCATCTTGGCAATTTTAACAGCGCTGGCCATGGTTATATTTCCAGCAAAGTTTGTTCCAGCAGCACCTGAACCTTTTGTGATACCTGCCTCTTTGGAAACCAGAGCTGCAGTAGGAGGAATTCCTACTTCAACTGTAAACTTCTTAGATTCAGAATCAACTTCAACTTTGACAGGAACCTTCATTCCTGGGAAATCCTTAGTTTTGTCGTTGATCATATTTACCACTTGCAACACATTTACGCCCATTGGACCTAATGCAGGTCCAAGAGGGGGGCCCGCACTAGCTTCGCCACCACTAACAAGAGCTGAAACAGACTTTTTATCACCCATATGTATAAGAGTAGTCCTTAAGCCAGCATATAAACTCCATCATTAAAATTAAATAAAATTTTAAAACTTAATATAATAATAAAATAATGAAGTTTATAAAATGATCTTATTATTCTTTTACTCAATGACACCAACTTCTATAAGCAGAGAGTCATTTATTAACAGAAATATAAGGCAATAATACTTACAAAACTATTTGATGATAATAATAAGAATAGATCTCGATAATGATTCCTCATATCTGGCATGAAATCTAGCTGCATTATTATAGCTCAAGTCCTAAAAAATAGAGAAGTATTTTTCACTTTCTTCTTTCCCATAAAATAATAGTTCTGTTACTATAATTACTTTGTACATTCAGATAAGAATGATATATTAAAGGTCTAATTAATAGTAATGGATAATAATTTTAGATTCATAATGTTTACTGTTGCAAAATGTGAAATCTATTACTTTCAGTGACAAGTCCTTCATCTAGAAATTAATTTTTTTTAGGTTGTAAAATTAAATACTAAATCAATAATGTAAAGAAATTGAGCTTCCTAAGAAAACTACAAAGAGAAATAAACTTCTTTCTAACATTGGATGAGAGAGTATTTTTATCGAAAGAAGAAGTAAAAAAACAACAACCAAAACAGATACCATTACGTGATTATATTGCCGAAGTGGATAATAAAGCCAAAAACACTTTAAGGCGCTAATAATAACAGTCATTTATTTGAATAACAAAATATATTGATGTCTAGTCCTAAAACTCATTTATCCTCAACATAATTAATCAATAAAACAAAATATCAAATGCAAAGACAAAGAGACATCTTCAATGGTAGCATTTTAGAAATATATCACGAGAGCACTAAAAATTTAAGACGCTTGTTGATAGTTACAAGCGCAACTCTTTATTACAATACAACAAGAAGTCGGGGTCTATGTACCGTAATTATAGAACCGATATTATTACTACTACTTTTGGAATATTCTTTTATGTTAAAGGTAATTTTTTGTAGAATAACCTGAGTTGCCAGAATATCTTTCCTGGTAAAATGATTGACTCTGTATAATAGTAAGAAAAAATAGTGAAAGTCAAGAAGACAAAGTAAGACCGCCATCAACATAAATTGTTGTTCCTGTAATGTAGCTCGCATCACTTGAAGCTAGAAATAGTGCAACCTTTGCTATTTCTTCTGGCTGTCCTATTCTTTTTAGAGGAATTCCTTTCTCCATTTCTTTCTTCTTTTCCTTATCTTCAAGCAGTTCCTTATTCATATCAGTTGCTATGGCACCTGGTGCAATACTGTTAACTCGTATGCCTTTATCAGCTAGCTCCAAAGCTACAGTCTTAGTTAGCATTTCCATGCCACCTTTTGAAGCAGCATAGGGAGCTCCTTCTGGATGAGGCATTGATTCGTGTACAGAAGATATATTGATAATTGAGTAATTATTATCATTGCTTAATTTCCCTAACATATATTTTACAGCTTCTCTCGTACATAGAAAAGCACCTTTTAAATTTATATCCAGAACCTCATCCCAATCATTAGATGTCAATTCATTTATCTTCCTTGGCGCTCCACCTATTCCTGCGTTATTTATTAAAACATCAATTCTTCCAAATCTCCTAATAGTCTCTTCTATTATTGATATACATACTTGTTCTTGCGATATGTCTCCTGCTACAGGTACAATTCTATTGTTATCACTAACTGATTTTGAAATATCTTCAGCAGCTCTCTTTAATTCCTCTTCATCTCTTGCATTTATTATTAGATCATAAGATGCTTTAGAAAATTCTGTTGCAATTGCTTTACCAATACCTTTGCTAGAACCGGTAACTACTGCTACCTTTGCTTTATTAGTTTGAATCATATCTTATCAATCAAGATATTAGATGATAAATATATAATTAGTTGATAGGAGTTTAGTAGAAAGGCAAGAAAATATATCTTCATTATTCTATGCATAGAGAAGCAAGGTTTCATTACTCCGCCAAGATCGCTCTTCAAACAAATGCAGTAGTTAACATTCAGCTAGTCTTCCAACCTTAAATACATATGTAAAATTCATTAGTGTTTATAGATAATTTAATGAATCCATATTGCAGACAAAAAGTATGAGGATCTGCAAAGTTGCTAGAAGGTTTGCCAATTGTATATTTAATTTTAAGATCAAATTCGCTTATTAGCAATATCGTAACAATTACAGTCGCTCTATTGCTTGTTTGTAGGTCGGTCGGTCGGTCGGTAAAGAATTAATCTTTTGCTGTGTATATCGCAATTGGTTCCTGCGCTCTCTTCTCATTAGAATCTCTTCCAGAATGCCACTTATTTCGGTTTTTGTTGTTGAGTCAACATCTTAATTAAATATTGTTCCAGGCTGGAATTTTTGTTTCCTTATTTGGTTGCTTTTAGAACGAATATTGATAATAGTACAGATACGCTTTTATTGAATTAACTTTTTCAAATAGTTCGCATCCACTGTTACAGGAATTTGATATGGAGAATCAAGAAGTATCACTGTGGCTTCTTGTTTTTCATAATCAACTCTTGTGATTTTTGCTTTCATAGCCTTAAACGGACCAGCAATAACTTCGACCGTGTCGTCTATATTGAGTTCAGTTACAACTGGTTTTTTAACAAGATATCCTTCAATATCTTTAAAGGGCAGCTCCCCACGAATTTGTCCTCTTACATGACGAACACCGTGCAATGCTTCAAAAGCAACATTTGAGTCTGGAGCCTCAACAATGATATATCCTTTAAAGTTGTCTAGGACAAGAATTGAAAGAACTTTAATTTTTTTAGTATTTATCTTATTTTGTAAAATATTTGCGACTACTTTTTCTTGGCCACCAGTTATCCTAATCGCAAAGAATTTTGAGTTTAAAGCAGGCTTTAATTCTTGTTGTTGTTGAATAGTATTGTAGGGAATATTAGAAGAAGAGGTATCATTATCAACTTCAGAGTCAGATTTATCTTCTATGATGGCATCATCAAGAGTAACAGATTCTTCACTAAATGAATCTTTATTATCAAAAATATCATCAACATCTGGAAGATTGTCTTCATTTTCTTTAATACTATTGGTCATCTTTTGAATACAATAAACCATAGTTTATGTAATTTATAAATTTACTCAGATTAACAAGCATAAAATAAATCATTGGAATATAATAGTAGTGGATATGACATTGTCACTTCTACTCTAATTCGCCAAACTCTGAGTAAGTATTTTACAAGAACTCAGAGAATCGAATTTTTTCCTGGCTTACTTCAAACTTTCATTTTTCTAAACAACAAATCTATAGAATGTATAGATTAGTTTATATTTTTAATAATATATATATATATAAACATCAGGACTAGATTGAACAGTTAGTTTGTAAATAATTTTGTATCAAGTATGGTTTATTTTCGTGATGGCTTAGCAATAAAAGAAAGGATCTTCGTAACTATAAAATACATAGGAATGCATGAACACAGTCACTATTTGTATAGATACTAACTGCTTAGGAAATGCTGAGGTAAAAAGAAAATTGTAGATTATTTATCATTCATATGTATAACAGAAATAATAATGCAGACTATGACTTGCCCTACTAGATAAACTCCAATAGATGTTCTTCTACTTATTATGGATTCTCAGAATATTTTATTGATAATTTCAAAGAATAGGCTGTAATAATGAAGAATAAATTCTCTCTTACTGAAATCATGATGATCAGAATGGATATAAGAAAACTGGAGGAAGCGGCCACACCTAGCATATTTTCGAACTATCAACTTATTTAACATATAGAAGAAACATATGGTTATGACAGAGAAGGAGGGGATCAAAGACAAAATAGGAAATGATATAACTAATGTTAGTGTTCCCCAGCAAGAAGAACAGATGACAAAGATATTGCACAATTGGACTGAATTTATTAAAATGCCTACAATTGGTCCATTTCATGCTTTTTCCCAAGATTTTACATCTTATGCCCAGGATCTTTTCAGTCTTAGTCAAACCATATTAAATGCGCAGACTAATCTTAATGAATATTGGAAGCTAATCAATATGGCTTATGTACAAGCAACAAAAGAAGTCTCCGAGAGAGCACCAAAAAAACTCAATTCAAAAGAAGATTTAGAGCAGTATAGAAATATAACAATAAATGCATTCGAAGATGCTTTTACTAATTTATTTAGTTCAAAAGAATTTTCAGTCGTTTATGGAAAGGTATCAAATGATCTATTGGATCTCTTTAAAAAGATGCAGAAGTTTGCAGAGAAGAATATGAAAGTTTTAAATCTTCCTACACGGGATGAAATGGATCAGATATTAAAAGATATTCATGATATAAAAAGGACAATTCATGACATGAAAAAATCTGGCCTATAAAGGATAATACTACAATAAGTCTCCTCATAGAAAATGAGTAAAGATTCACTGACACCGTCAGTTTTATCAATGGATACTATCTTATTACGAAACCCTCCGATCTAGAAATTATAGTAATATAAAGGAACATCTGTTTTTTATATGTTATAGTTTGGATATAGCATATTTTTGTAAAAGAAAGATAAAATTGCAATAAAAGTCAAAGATGTAATGGAACAGGAGCGAATATTTTTCATATCAAAGGCAGAAACCGCAGCATGATTTGCAACTTGAATATTGAAAAAACCATAATTTGCATCTCTTGGAGATATAGAAATAACTCGTATCATTAATTCTATTAATCATTCTAACATTTCTAAACCAGTCAACATTGTTTACAATATACAAATAAGCCACGCTAACAGGGAATTTGAAAATGATAGAACTATTCGATATATATTGCAGGTTTAAAAGGCCTAGAATATTTTGATTTTTCTCTAGGATCGTATTTTTGTATGTCATCTTCTGAATGAACAATTATCTCTGCCTGTGCATTTCCGCTTTCTATAGATAATAGCTTTTTTGCATCATTGAGAGGAAATTTTTCATCAAAAACAGTCAATTTTAATCGTCTGTTCCTAGCTTCAATCGGATCTGATAAAATATCATCTATCATATTTCGTATAAGCTTAGGATCGTTTTTCGCTTTTGCTGTTTCTGGATCTTTGACCAGTTGTTTCATAATATCTCCAAAGTTAGTTTTGTTTTCTAATAATATATATTCAAGAATCTTTTGATAGATTTCTTGTTTCCATTGAGCTGAAGTATAGATAATGATTTTAGTCGGAGAGATCTTTGTGACTCTAAGAATATTTTGAAGATCAGATATAAGATTAATGATTAGTTGTTCTGATTCCTCTGCTATTGGGTCTTTTTTATCTTCATCTACAATAGGCCAACCTGCAAAAATAATTGAATCATATTTTCCTCCTATAATTTCCCAGACTTCTTCGCTTATAAAAGGAGCGAATGGAGCAAGCATTCTGATACGATTATCAAGAAATATAGTTAAAGTAAGAGCAATGAGTGAATCATCTCGGTGTTTGGCCGTTATTCTTTTCCTATACCACTGCAAATCTTGATCAAGCAAATACAGTATATCATGCAATGCTTTTCTTACTCTTAACTTATCCATTGATACTGTAATATCTGTAATATGATTCTGCAATCTGCTGAGAAGCCATCGATCTTCTATCTCCGTATTTGCTTCTGATAATATTATTGATGAAAATAAAGATGATCCGAATTTAGACTTGACCATTGAATATTCTATTGCCATATGGTAAATATCATCTAATTTTGACCGAATTCCTTTAATTGCTTCAAATGAAAAATCTGCATCTTGTAATAGTTCTGCAGAACTCAACATTGCTAAACGAATTACATCGGCACTATGTTCTTTGATAGCAGCGCGCAGAGGGATAATGTTACCTAGAGATTTTGACATCTTCTTGCCTTCCATAAGGACAGAACCATTGACGACAATTTTTCTCGGCCAGTTTTCTCTTGTAAAAATTGCTACATGATTAAAAATAAAAAATGATAGATGATTTTGAACCAGATCTCTTCCAGAATGTCTTGCATCTAGAGGGTAAAAATAGGAAAATTCATTTCGTATCGACTCTATTAGCGATATAGAAACATTGCACTCTGCCGCGATCTGCCTGACATCTCCATTTCCTAAAAATATGTAATCAAAAAACGAATCATTTAAAGCGTCAACATTATTCAGATTTATGATTAATTTACTACTGCCATCAGAAATGCTATTATTATTAGTATGATTAACATATTTTGCAACTATATAGTAAGACATATAGATAACAGAGTCTGATAGACTTTCAATTATCCAGTCCTCATCCAATGGCAATTTGGTACCCAAACCGGATTTTCTTGCACATGCTCTTTCTCTCAACCAATCGATTACATAGTTGAATTCCTGTCTTATCTCTTCTGGAACTATATCCATTTTATTAAGGCATTCGTGTGCTAATTTTTTCCAGTTCTTATCACCATAATTTATAAACCATTGATCATTCAATATCTTAACGACACATTCGGTACCGCATCTGCATCTAACTGGCTTATTTATTAGTTCAAACATTATCTCGGCTACGCCATTTGAGACGATCTCGTTCTTTATCATATCCTTTGCCACGGACACTGGCATGCCTACATACTTGCCAGTATTCTGTAACATTTTTCCTTTATAATATTCATGTGAATACAGCTCATTTGTAGCCTTTTCTAGTTGAGGATCCTCTTGATCCTTTACTTTGAATTCGTTTATAATCTTGGCTGCAGGTGATATCAAAATGCTGTCGTTAACATCGGCATAGTAGTAATCATCTGATCCGATTATTGTTATGGGCGTTACGTCAATTTTTAAACTAACAAATTCATTATGAAGCGAAATATTCTTTTTCAGATCTTCGATAGCTTGGAAATCATAAGGCGCATGTCCGGGAACAGACATTACAATTCCAGTACCATTATCAGACTCAACAAATGATGCAGGATATAATGGAATCGAAACCTTTCTAATGGGAGCCTCTACATATTTGCCAACTATTTCTTTTCCATATATGGATGACTTGATTGAAACTTTATGGTTTAAAAATTCCAGTTTTCTAGCAGCTTCCTTGCTAACAATCCATCTCTCATTGTTGTCAATCTGTATCCTTACATATTCTACATTGGGATTAACCCATAAGTTAGTGACACCATAAATAGTTTCAGGCCGAAGGGTTGCAGTTGGAATTATGTATCCATCATCCAGCTTAAATTTAATTAATATATATTCATTAAAATCTGGTTCTACATCACCGATCGTATCATGTTGACTAACTGGGTTTTGGTCTTTTGGACACCAGCCAACAGGATGGGAACCTTGGACTATCAATCCTTTCTTTCGCAAAGTATTAAATTGCCATGAAATGAACTTGGAATATAATTTATCTATTGTAGTAAATTCCCGTCTCCAATCTATGGAATAACCCATCTCTTTCATACCAAGTTTGATCTCATTATGAAAGTAACTTGCAATTTTTATTGGTTCAACGAAGCTTTTTACTACGTCTTCTGAAACATGATAAATATATTGAAATGTTTCTAGGAGTTCTTTATCACCGGATGCAATTCTTCGTGACATGGCTAGAATAGGTGTGCCGGTGTAATGAAAGCCCATTGGAAACAATACATTATATCCTTTCATCCTCATATAACGTGCATGAGCATCTGCAAGTGTGTAGGTTCTTCCATGTCCTATATGTTGAGGAGAGTTTGGATATGGATACGCAACAGTTATGAAATATTTTTTCTTTGAAAAATCAGGATCACTATTGAAGATCTGTTGCTCATCCCATTTATGACGCCATTTTTCTTCTATTAAACTCCACTCTATGTTGTGGTTGTACTGGTTATTGGTGTTGATCATGTCTTACTATTATCCTGAGATAGTTTTGATAACTGACTCTTCTGCTGAAAGTAAAGCTTCTTGTATTTTGGATTTGAATTTACCCCCACCTTGTCCGAATCTTTCATCTCCTCCTCCTGAGCCTCCAAGTTTGCTAGAAAGTTGTTTTGCGATAAGGCCAGCCTTGATATTTTTACCTCTAGCCTTTTCACCTACAAAGACAATCACGCGAATTCCTTGACCTTTAGAGATCAAAGCAATATAGATAAGGGATGGATCGATTTCGATAGATTTTTCACCTATAGAGATATAATACTCATCATCGAGTTCTTCGTCATAAACATTGTAGAGTTTAATTCCATGTTGCGCTAGTTGTGTTGCCTCAGCAGAAATGGACTTTGCTATTAAAGGTGCAATTTTTCGTATCATTGTCTTGATCTTTTTGTTTGTCTCTTCTGACTCCTCAAGGCCTTTTTGGAATGTCTCAACAACCTTCTCTCTGCTTGAGCCTAAAGATTGTGCAATAACAGTGAGTTGATTTTCCTGTTTTTGTATATAGTTCAATGCTGCTTCGCCAGCAACGTATTCTAATCTTACTATTCCATCCTGGATTCTTTCGGCTTTTATAATTTTTATAAGTCCTATTTCACCAGTCTGGCCTATGTGAGTTCCACCACAGGCCTCTATGTCCCAACCTTCAATGTTTACAATTCTAATATTGTTGGTTGGAACGACCCCACCTTGATAAATTCTAAATGAGTATTGTTGTTCAGCATCACCACGGTCATATATCTTGATTCTAACCGGCAAATTTTGTCTAATTACATTATTTGCAGTCTTTTCAATTCTTTCAACTTCTTCTCGATTAAGAGCAGAATGATGAGTAATATCAAGTCTGGCATAGCCTTCATCCTTAAAAGCAGAGTTCTGCCATACCCATGATCCAAGATTACTTCTCGATGCTGTATTAAGTATATGTGTTGCAGTATGATGTTTAGTAATCAGATCTCGTCTTCGACCATTTATAGTTGCATAGACAGTTTTGCCTTCAACAATATCTTTTTCCCTAGCATCTTTTAATTTATGAATTACAATATCTGACTGTTTTATTACTTCCATCACCTTTATATCATCTATATCCCCATTATCTGGTTCCTGGCCACCCCCGCGCGGATAAAAGGCAGTCTGATCTAAAATAACATATTTATTATCTATTACCTTGAGAACCTTAGCGGTAAATTTACGGATAGATTCGTCTTCATAATACAATAGCCTTGTAGGTGCAAGATTTTCCAAACCATAGATGGACTGTTGAGCCTGTGTTGATGATTGGTTTGTATGAAGTTCGGCGAGCTTTGTGTAAAAAGTAGAAGGAATGCTTTCTATCGCTCCTGCTTCCATTAAAAAGTCTGGGGTGACACCGTCAGATTCGTACATTCTAATGAGATCCTCAACTATTATTTTCTTTTTATTATTTTTTATAGAAGCAGCAATTGAATCCATTCTTTCTCTGGATCCTATATATCTGCTAGATTCAATCTGAAGAATTGTTCTTACGTCCTCCCTGTAATCTTCAAGTTCAGGATACATCTGTTTAAGATAATCAATATGAAGATCAGCAACATCTTCGAGTTTTATGTTCCAACCAAGCCTATCTAATATTGAAAGTGCTCTTCTTAGAATCACTCTAAGATTATATCCTCCGCCCACATTTGACGGAAGTGCTCCGTCTGAAATTGCAAATAATAACGTACGACTATGATCTGCAATGGTGTAAATTGCTTCGTAAGGAGTAATTATTTTCACAAGCTGCTCTTTGGAGATTTTTAATTCCTTAGCAATTGACGATTTTAATTCTTTTATATCTCTGCCCATATGTTCAACTTTGTTAGAAGCTGTCTCAAAGTATTTGGAGAGAAGCGCTAAATCTTCAGAAGCGCCGCCGACTGTGTTAAGTAATTCTTGTACTACGGGACCAAAAGAGCAATCATAACTTGTCGGTGTTCCCATTGTAATCCAGGAGAAGCGCTCAAGTCCTGCTCCCATATCAATAATCTTGTTTGGCATCACACGATAGTTATTCTCATTTCCTTCAAATTCTGTAAAAACGGCATTGCCCAGTTCTAGCCCGCTGACAAAATATTCCAATGAATATCCAAATGCCCCAGCACCCATCCAGACGTCTTCTACAAAGATGATTTCTTCTGGCGATATTCCAAGGCCATTTGTAAGCATCCCATAATCCAAATCAATACATTTGTCTTTCCAATAGCCACCTGGTGCATCAGCATTGCATGTCTGTCCAACCATGCAAAAACTTGTATAATGTCTCCCACTCAACCCTACATTTTCGATGTCATTAAAACGCAAACACATCTGTGGGACAAGAAGTGGATTTGAAGGCAATTCAAAAACTACTTTGCTCCCCATGACTCTCTGAAAATCTACAATTGATGCGATTGTAAAATACAGATCTTCTCGCCATCTGCAGACTACTGGATAGCGTCTGATTATTGCATGATTGTTTGAACTGAAATATTCTCTGACCTCCTTCCAAGCGTTAACATAATCTAGTCGCTTTCTTGTTGGCGGTTTACCTATAAAACTATATTTTTCATGATCAGGGCAAAATGTCCTTTCAACCATTGACCAGAAGAACTTGCCACATATATTGCATTTTTGCCTATTGAAACCCTGTCTATCAAATAGTGAAACCCTATAATATCTGTCAGGATTAGACGAAAAGAGATTAGCAAGTTCCTTTTTGCTCAATGCTTGCTATCCGTAGCAAGAAACAATATTAATGCTTTTGTAGAGATTAAAAATAAAAGTGATATTTAGAGATATTGCAATAATGCAATTTAAGCCTTTGAAAGAGATTGCTCGATAAATTTCTGATATGATTCTTTGGAAGAGGCACCTACTGTTCTTGCAATTTCCATACCTGCTTTGAACAACAATAATGAAGGTATTGATCGAATGCCATATTTCATTGCAATTTCTTGGTTTTGATCGACATTTAGCTTTGCTACTTTTATCTTGTCCCTCATTGTTTGCGACAGCTGTTCTACAGCAGGCCCAACCATTCTACATGGGCCACACCATTCAGCCCAAAAGTCTACTAATACAGGCATATCTGAGTTTATAACATCAGTATCCCAAGATTTACTTGTCACATGAATGACATTTTCGCTTTTGCTTTCCATTTCTTTGATATATATATGAAGCCCTATTTGAACCGTCTCCTAAATATGGCAATAAGTTCTTTCAATATCGAGATGAGAATTCTATCTCTTTTCTCTATCATATCTTTATAATAGGTGTGTATAAGAGTAGAAAAAACCGTAATCAATGTACTACTATATACGCATATACACATATACACATAAGGCATTACGAAATATGCTTGTTAGGAAGAAGCCTGCTATGTACATTATACATTATTTCTTGAGTAATTCAAGAGAAGAAGGGATATTCTTAGTTATGTTACAAGTAATGTTTTTGAAATAGTCTCATGATAGCTTATCAGAAATCATAAAAAGAAAAGTTACAATTCAACTGGAAATATTATGTTTTAATATTCAAAAAGAAATTATAATATAATAAATACAAATTGACAAGTGCAAATAATTTCGCATTAGAACAAGGAAAATCGGCAAAGGCTATAGATTGGATGAATTCATATGCTAAGATGAAAAATAAAAAATTAGAGGTTAGGTTAGAGAATTATTCTCTATCTACTTTAAAATTTGGTAATTTCGACGCAATATCTTGGAATGGCGATTGGTCAGCAGCTCGCTTTATCATCGTTAAAGCAAGCAGCAAGCTAAATATGAAAGTTATAGAGGCAGGTTACCATAAAAAAGGCAGTATTCTATCATCGCTTCTTGGTGGCAGTGATGAAATCGCAAAGGTGTATAGTGGAGGAAACCTTGTTGGCAATATAGTATTGAAATCAAAGTCAGGCAAGTGGATTGTCAAATCAGAAAAAACAATTTAAGGTATAAAGTATATAATTTACCAAAATTTTTCGAAGATTAGATAATCAACCGACAGGAACCTGTTCGACCTGCTTTTTTAAAGCCACGTTCATTTCATTCAGAGTGTCTCTTATATCTCTATCCAGTCGGCTGCCTGCAACATAAACTCCTAATCCGGTAAAGATCTGTATATGAAAAAAACGTACATTATTGATTCCAAGGGAATGTATAGTGAAAATGCGTTCGCCATTTAACATTCCTGGGAAAAGCGATTTTCCAAACCAACGTAATTCACGATTTGGTTGAACCTTTGTTATAGTAGGTTTATAAATTCTATTTTTACCGCCTCTGGTCCGAAGGTGAATCCCCAGCTTTGTTCCGACCTTTGCTTCTCCTTTTACTTGAACCATAACAGGATTCCATTTAGAATAGTTTGGGAAATCCGTAAGTACCTGCCATACACGTTCTGAAGATGCCATGATTTCAAGTTCGGTCTTGATTTCTTTCAATATAAGTCAGTTTCTCCTTATTAAACGCCATTGACACTTAAACGTATTTTGGTAGATCTAGAATTTACTTGCTTGTTATATTTTTATCCTGTTCGTGAATTTAACCTCAATAATAATAATTATGATAAAAAGAGTAGATATTGTTATTGTTGTTTTTTTAGGCACAGCCATGACATTAGCGTTATTATATTGTCTCCTATAATATTTTATTAGATGTCTCAATAACTGTTAAATGCATATTTCAAATCTACTATTTTCTCTGTAGATATCCATTTACTCTCAGGTATATTTGAACATCTTATGACCTACACTATCCAAGTCTATCCTTGGATGAATTTCCGATTTATTCTTTGCTTCGGAGTAATAGCTATCAGTCTCTGATAATCGTTAATACTTTAGTATGTAGATCTTTCGTAGAGATTGTACATGGCTTAGTACTTCATTATTTTGTCTTCATACCACCATTCTGTCAAGATTTTTTTGATGATTTTTTCATTTTGTTGCTGGTGGTGTTAATTTCTTATTCATCGTTTTTTGTTAGTCTGCATTACAACAACGCTAGCTAAAAAAACATAGCCTTTTCATTGTTTTTCTAATATCCAAATAATCTAATTATAACTTACTTTTATATAGCAACATTATTGCATTTACTATCGAGGAGGCGGCAGGACTTCCTCCTTTTCTACCCACGTTGGAAATAAATGGAGTGTCGATCTTTCTTAATTCGTCTTTGGATTCAGAAGCAGAAACAAAACCCACTGGAATCCCAACAATAAGTGCAGGTTTTGTCACATTCTCTCTAACCATCTTTATTATTTCATACAAGGCAGTCGGAGCATTACCAATGGCTACTATTCCTCCATTAATTTCATCTGCGGCATACCTCATGGCCATTTCTGATCTAGTTTTATTATACAGGCGAGCTTTATCGCTAAGTGTCTTATCAGAGATATAACACGCACTCTTCAACCCTAGGTCAGCAATGGATTTTTTATTCAGTGCAGATAGCACCATATCTACATCGGTGACGATATTACATTTGTTTTTAATAGCATTGAATACTGAATCTATAGGATTGTTGTGGAATATTATTTTTCCTTTTCTTGCAAAGTCAAAATCTGCAGTCGCATGAATCACGCGTCGAACAATAGGCCATTCTAATTCATTATAGCCATGAGAACCGATTTCAGCATCAATTATCTCAAAGCTTAATTTTTCAATATCAATTGCTCTTTCTGACATTTCTCTGCCTACTTCAGTTTTGGTATTACCCGGAGAAGACAATTCTTCTTTGCTCTACCTCTCTAGTACGCTCAAGTACAAGGTCGACCAATTTTTCATCTACTCCAAGATGTTTTGCCATGAACACATTTTTGAAACTATATTTTTCTAATGCGGAATTGACATCATTAATAACATCGCGCTTAATGTGAGCACCTTTATGTAAAAAGTACGGAATCAACAAAATAATTTTTGGATTATCCTGCAGGACATTTTTTATACCTTCGTCTATATTTGGAGCATCCAATTCAAGAAAGCAAAAGGCTACTTTGCGATAAAATGGTTTTAAACTACTTACTGTATAAAGTAGAGCATCTCTCGCATTTTTGTCGCTGCTCCCATGTCCTATCACAAGAATATCACATTCAGAGTTAGGATAATGAATTTTTTTTTCATCTTTTAATTGGTTGACTCTGTCAATTATCACTTCAATCATCATAGAATGGTAACTCAATGGCTTTGCTATCACCAATTTTAAATTTCTTATCTTTGCTATCTCGGCACTTTTCTTAACCGAATCTTTTAACTTCATACCCGGATATAGAAAGTAGGGCATGATTGTAATGAGATCAGCACCGTTCTCAAGGCATTTTTTAATTCCCTCTTCTATATATGGAGGCAGAACTTCCAAAAAGCAATAATCGGCATAATCGTATTCTCCTTTGCGTTTAGCAATTGAACATATATCCTCAAGCTCCTCTCTTACATCAACTTCTCTACTGCCCCTATCAATGATAAGCAATGCTTTCTTCAATTAATCAAACTTCACCCTAGACACAGCCACTGTAAGATTTGGTGGAAACTTTTGTTTTGGAACTATTAATTCACCATTATTTGAACTTAAAATTGACGAAGCTTCTGAAACGCTTGGGATTCCTTCAAATTTTTGTACTGTCTTTGATGGATTTGGGACCGATACTTGACCGAGTTTACCTTTATCATAAATTTCAACTGGAATTTTATATTGTTCTGAAAATTCTTGCAATCCCTTGATCTTGCCTTCCTTATTAATGGATGATATATTACGAATGCTCTTAAAACTCAGTCCCTTATCTTTCAATACAGTTAATATTCCATTTTCAATAACTTCTTTGCTTGTATCTCTGTGAAGTCCTATTCCTACTACCAGACTTTTAGGTCTATATATTACTGATTTTTCTAAAATGACCGGATCAGCAATTATTTTATCCGAGATAATTAATGCTCCCTTGAAATCTGGACTTTTCAGTTCATAAAATTCTTTGGTCACATTCACGTTTTGCGGAAATGATGTTGCATCCCACCAATTCTTCTCTCCTGCTTCCTGATAAAGACCTATTTTCTCCTCATTAACCATAAATGCACTGACCTTTGTAACATTCTGATAATTTTCTATTATCCAACCAAAGTTTTTTCCAACTAAATCTACTGGAATAGTTTCGTTCACATCTGCAGCAGTTGTTATTACTGGCTTTGAATTAAGATATGATGCAATCAATCGTGTTAATGCATTAGCCCCGCCAAGATGTCCAGACAATGTACTGATAACAAAATTTGCTTTGTCATCGATTACAAGGACCGCAGGATCAGTCTTCTTATCTACAAGAAATGGGGAGATTATCCTTATAACCGCACCAAGTGAAAATATACATATTAATGCATCATAGGTTTTAAAGAGATTTGCAACTACCTGTGTAGTTTGCTTGTCAAACCAATTTATATCAGGGCCTGAATCACTATGTTTTATCGGAGCGTAAATCTCTGACTCTGGTAGACTATCCTTTATTTTACGAGCAATCACAATTCCGTGCTTTGTAATTGCTACAACTGCTGTCTTTCCGATCATCAAGCGTTATAGTGGCTACTATTTGATTGGGAAAATAATCTTTTGCATTATTGTGAATAATCTTTATCAAGATCAGCGGTTGAATTATATTGTCTGATAGTTAATTTCTTTAAATTAAGACTTTCCAACATTCACATCGTACAATATTATTCTTAATACCATTGATACTTGCATCCTTCACACATCTTTGGAATCCTATAGGATTTCCTGATATTTTCTATGATGAAGGGATATACATGCGGAGAACTATGCACGTGTTGGAAGGTCTTGGACCACAAGAATCATACTTTTATGATCATCCTTTTTTTGGACAGCTTTTTCTGGCAGCTACTTTAGGAATAATTGGTTATCCTGATTCATTGAATCCTTATTCTGGAGATGCCCATTCGATTGAAATGCTGTATACTATTCCAAGAATAATTATAGGGATTCTTGCCGTTATTGATACTCTTCTCATATATAAAATATCAGAACGTTATTACAACTGGAAGGTTGCACTTTTTGCCTCTCTTCTGTACGCAGTAATGCCAATAACATGGATCACTAGACGGATATTGCTAGATTCCATTCTTTTGCCATTTGTTTTATCTTCAATATTTTTTGCAATCTATCTTGGATATTCAAATCGTAAATTTGTTGCTATTTTGTTCTCAGGAATTTCCTTAGGATTAGCGATATTCACAAAGATTCCGATAATTACAATGATTCCATTAGTAGCCTTTCTAATCTTTATGAATAGTAACAAGAATTTGAAGATGGTTGGTTTATGGTTAATTCCTGTCATATTAATTCCATTGATCTGGCCCGCTCATGCGGCCTTTTTTGGCCAGTTCGAACTTTGGTTGAAAGATGTGATATGGCAGGCAGAACGGCAGAATAGCGGAGGATTCAGTTCTATAGTTATGTTTTTTTTCCTTGTTGATCCAGTTTTGTTGATACTAAGTTTTGCTGGAATTGTTTTTGCAGCAATTAAAAAGAATTATTTCCTTTTGCTATGGATAGTCCCATTTATGGTATTCCTATCAGTTATTGGCTTTGTACAATACTTCTATTGGATACCAATACTGCCGGCTTTTTGCATAGCTGCAGCTGTATTTACGATACATCTGTTAGAAAAGATAGCGATCCCAAAATCTAGGACAATGCTATTGTTCGCAATAATTTCAAGCATAATAATTTTTGGATTGGTAAATATTACTATCTTAATAACATCTGATATCTCAGCCCAGTTTCAGGCAGCTGCATTTATCCTCAAATATATTGAGGAAAAGGATGACAATAATAGCAACTACGATGTAACCCTGATTTCAAGTCCAGTATATTCCTGGATATTTAATTATCTATCTAATAAGGAGAATGTAGTTACAGACTATCGAGATCTTCTTTATTATCCTATACAAACTAAAGAATTTCTTTTGATAGCTGACCCTCATTTCAAATCAAATATTCGCTCAGGCAGACAACTACAAGATATATATGAAAATACAACATTAATCAAGACCTTCAAGGGAGATGTATTCGATTTTGATCTGGATAGATATCCTTACACGAGCATGCGCAAAAATTATGAAGGCAGTACAATAGAGGTAAGAATAGGACGTCGTTGAATTAGTTGATTAAAATTCAATATATAATTTATAATATTAGATAGATTATATATATATATATAATACCTTTATAATAATATATATATATATTTAATGAAAGTTCGTAATCAATAGAACTGTTCTTCAAAGAATGTTAGAAAAATCATCTAACACTTTACAACATTGAAGAATATTATTTACAAAATACACACACACACACATATACAAAGATGCGCGCGCATTCTATGGATACTGACCACATACACTACCATCGAATTCAAACATAATTACTTTTATCTTCAATTCCCTTTTAGAGTGTTCATACATCTGCTCATAAACTCTTCTACATATCAAATCAAAATATCCATTGACATCATTATTTTTTATTATCTCAGAGACATGCCTCGCGGTATTTGCTCCTCTTATCTGTTGTATGACTGACTCAGAAGAATTACATTCTGCGGCGATCTTTGCCATGAATTCCATATTTACATGTGATCCCCTTACATGAGTTTGTTTGATCCCCATTGCCATCTTAGTCAATTTTCCAATGAATCCAGCTATGATAGCTTTATGAATTTTTTTATTTGAACATTGTTTTATAGCATAGCCAGCAAAATCGCCTATCTGTATAAAGGAGTGATCGGGTAATGATTTTCCAAGTATTGCTTTAGCAAAATCTTCACTACGACCTCCTGTAGTAAGGACCACTGTATAGGTGCCCAATGCAAGAGATACATCTAGACTCTGACGGATAGAGGCAGCAAAAGATGCAGTAGAATATGGCAAAACTATTCCAGTAGTGCCAAGTATCGAGATTCCTCCTAATATACCCAATCTCGGATTATCAGTTCTTTTAGCAAGCTCTTCTCCTTTAGGAACTGAAATGATTACGCTAATACCATGTTCTTGCAGATAGGAAGGCACAGTAGCCATCACCTCTTGGACAGCTTGTTCAATCATTTTTATTGGTATTGGATTAATTGCAGCTTTTCCAATCTCAAGCCCTAATCCTGGCTTTGTTATCCTACCAACGCCTTTTCCTCCATCTATGAGTATCTTATCTATCTGATCCGAAAAGGAAACAGTGGAACAAATTTCGGCTCCGTCTGTTATATCGGGATCATCTCCTGCATATTTTATCACAGCAGATGTCGCAGAGTCTCTTCCTTCAATCCTTGTCCATACAACTTTAATTGTTGCTTGTTTTTCCTTAGGTAATGAAACTACTACAGTATCGACAGGTCTCCCATATATCAAAGCTAAGAGTGCTGCCTTAGTAGCTGCAGCCGCTGAAGTTCCAGTAGTATAGCCTGTCCTCAGTTTGCCTTGTTTTCGCTTTTCTTCAATTTCAAAAGGAAGTTCCTGCTCTTGTTCTGCTAACTTTAATTCTTCCTCCTCCTCTTTCTCCTCTTGATTTTCGCTTTTTTCAAGATATGCCAAGTAGTCCACTCCCCATTACAATAATACAGTGCCACAGTCTATTACAATAGTATTACCTTTTGTAAATGAAAAATTACAACTTGCCAGACAGGCAGCGACCTTTGGAACTTCTAGTTTTCCCCATCTTTTCATTGATGCTTCTTCACCGGCCGTCTTCCTATCTTCTTTACTCATAGAATTCAATGTTGCCTCTCTGTTGCTATGTTACCAAGAGCCAGAGTACAAGCTCGAATGTTATATCTTCCATACTCTATTGCAATATGTTTTGTTAATGCTATAAGTGCAGCTTTATCTAAAGTATAAGGCGCTCTCAAATATGTCGTCTATCGCGGGAGTTGAAGATATATATATATTAATTATTACTTCTCCTGTTGCATCTTTTAGCATATAATTAATAACTGCCTTAGATAGTGGACAGATCCCTTTAAATCAACTTCTAAAATTTATCTAATTCGTCATCTGTAGTTATATGAAATTCTTTATACCAAATTCCGCTATTATAATGATATCCTGCATTATTTATTAGAATATCAATTCTATTGTAATTTGAGATCAGATGCTGCAAAAAAGCTCCTGACGCTAGAGTTGCTAGTTATATCAATTTCTGGAGCAAAAGCTTTACTATTGGTTTGTCAAGATGCTCTCTCTATCTCTATCTATCTCTCTATCTATCTCTATCTCTTTATCTCTTTATCTCTCTGCTTTTTGAATACTCCTTGAACAGACAATTACTGTTGCGCCATTATTTTCTGCAAATTCTTTTGAGATAGCAAAACTAATGCCTTTAGTAGACAGTAACTAGTGCTATCCTTCCTTTAAGCGACAACTTAATTGTTATTTTTTCACTATAAGTGTGTGTGTGTGTTTTTTTATAGCTACCTAAATGGTTATTTCAAAACCATTTAATTAACAGAACCATATTAAGGATTAGCCTTCATGTCTTCTTTAGAAGTTACAGCCGGCATAGTCAGAACATTAGAGCTAGAGGATTTTAAGGTGCTTAAAGTTTTTGCATCTGGCATGAAACATCATGAATCTTTGACAAGGGAACAAATAGTGAACTATTCAAAGCAACATCGAGACTATATCGATTATCGAATCGGTCGACTTCATGAAATGAAATTAATAGGAAAGACCGAAGCTGGATATACTCTTCTTATGGCGGGTCTTGATGCCATTGCACTTAAGATACTTGCTGATAAAGACGTGATAGTAGGGATGGGAAGACCCATAGGTATTGGCAAAGAATCTGATGTAATTAAAGCAGTTACTCCATCAGGAGAAGAACGTGCAATCAAGTTCTTTAGAATTGGTAGGATTAGTTTCAGAGATGTAAGGAGAAAAAGAACATATGGAGATAATGAAAGTATTCATAATTGGCTACTACTAAACATAGAGGCAGCAAAAAAAGAATATGACATTCTACGAGCACTTGAAAGCACAGGAATAAGAATTCCTACTGGATATTATCGCTCAATGCACTGTATCGTAATGAATAATATATGTGGATCAAGACTTGTTGATCAAAAAAAACTGAGGAGGCCTGCACTAATTTTACAAAGTATTTTAAGTGATCTTCGAACTTGCTACAATAACGATATCATTAATTGCGATGTCAGTGAATATAATACTGTGTTAGATGTTAATGATAACATTTGGATAATTGATTGGCCCCAGGCTGTCTCAAGAAAACATCCAAATGCTAATGAATTAATAAAAAGAGACGTATTTAATATTGTGAAATTTTTTAATAGAAGGTTTGGGACAAGAAAAGCTGTAGAAAAAGCATTGGAGGAAGTAATTAGTCCTGCTCCTCCTCCTCCGCGAGCTATTTGAGTAATTCCATAACCTTATCTGTTTTTTCCCATGTAAAAGAGGGTTCGTTTCGACCAAAATGTCCGTATGCTGCCGTTTTTTTGTATATCGGTCTTTTCAGATCAAGCATCTTAATTATTCCCGCTGGTCTCATGTCAAAGATGTTTTCCACCTTGGCTTCTATTACATCTTCACTTATCTTTCCTGTGCCAAAGGCATCTACCATTACTGAAACTGGTTTAGCAACGCCTATTGCATATGCGATCTGGACCTCACATTTATCGGCTAATCCTGTTGCGACAATATTCTTTGCTACATATCTTGCCATATAGCATGCGGACCTATCCACCTTGGATGGATCCTTGCCTGAAAATGCGCCACCACCGTGTCGCCCTATGCCCCCATAAGTATCAGCAATAACTTTTCTACCAGTCAAGCCTGTGTCCGCTGGTGGACCGCCAATTACAAACCGTCCTGTAGGATTAACAAGAAATTTGGTTGTATTGTCGATCCAGCTGCCACAAACTGGCTTGATTACCTTGTCGATAATCTCTTCTCTCAATTGACTCAAGCTTATATCAGGCGAATGCTGCGTAGAAATTACGACAGTATCTATTTTTTTTGGTTTGCAATCTTCATATACAACAGAAACCTGAGATTTTCCATCCGGCCAGACCCAGCTCAAATCCTTATTCTTTCTCACCTGGGATAGTTTCATAGTCAGTTTATGAGCAAGGGTTATCGGTAGTGGCATTAATTCAGGAGTCTCATTTGATGCATAGCCGAACATAAGTCCTTGGTCTCCTGCTCCTTGTTCTTTGTTATCCATAGCAGTTATTCCCATTGAAATATCGGGACTCTGTTCATGTAATGAGACAAGAACCGAACAACTTTTGTAGTCAAATCCGTATTCTGGCTTGGTATAACCTATTTCTCGAATGGTATCACGCACAATATTCTGCACATCCACGTGTCCTTTTGAGGAAGTTTCACCGGCAACAAAGACAATACCTGTAGTTGTCATAGATTCTATTGCAACACGAGAGTCAACATCCTGTTCCAAAAATTTATCGAGTATCGAGTCAGAAATCTGGTCACATACTTTGTCTGGATGTCCTTCGGTAACACTTTCCGAAGTGAAGAGATATTTTCTAACCATATTTCTTACTTTTATTTTATTCTTGGAGCAGGAGGAGGAGCATCAACAAATAACACGATCTTCTTCTCATGTCCATTAGAACTCTTTCTCTACCCTTATAAACAACACATTATTACCTCTAATTACAACTTTACCGTAATTTGCGAGAACATCTTGACCATTATATTCCTCCGCATCCATAAGTATTAGGTTCATGTAGGAATCGACATTATTCATTCTACCCCTGTATTCTATTTCACTCTTCAATCTCACGGCAACCCTCCTATTTATGAAACGCTGTAAAGTAGACAAAGGCCGCTTTGGTTGCTGCTGAGATGGCGATGGAGACGACATTCAATTAATCACTTTGCAATTGAAGACATCATGGCTAGAATAAAAAGGTTCCTCAGAGAGCCAACTGGATTTATTATAAATAAGTATATCAAATAAAGAGTTGTATATGATTATATCTACAGGATCATTATCACTCGATCGTCTTTTAGGAGGTGGCATTCGTACTGGCTTACTTACAGATGTTTACGGGCCAAGTGGTACCGGAAAATCTCAATTGTGTTTTTCATTATGTGTTAACTCTGCCAAATATCTAAAACAAAATGAAATGATAATGTTTATTGATACAGTAGGAACATTTAGACCTGAAAGAGTTTCTGAAATTGCAAGACAAGAGACAAATAATGAAATCCTTGATAAAATTATATTTATTAGAGCCTTTTCTACGAATGATCAGATAAAATCCCTTAGGAAAATCTACGATATTAAACCCCTGTTAATAATAATAGACAGTGCAACATCGCTATTTTCAACTGAGTATAGAGGTGCCTCAAGACACCTAGTGTTAATGAATCATCTGCATGAATTATCTTTTGCTGCTATTAATTTTGATTGTGCAGTTGTAATAACTAATATGGTCCGTAATGTTCCTGTTGTTAGAACAATAAGTGATCAAGGTGAGAATAATGTCAATAAAGTGATAAAAACAACAACAACAACAACAACAAGCAATTCATATCAACAGCGCGAATTTATGGGAACATCAGTCTCGATCTATTCACATATTAAATTGAGGCTTGAAATTGTTAACTCTGAAAAATCGATAGTTAGAGCGAGTCTTATGCAGCCTACACGTAGAGATCAAGTAAGCTTTAGGATAATATCCAGAGGTTTTTCAGATCAAATTAAATAATAATAATAAGACGGATATTAATAGAAATATATGATAATTCTCTCTTTTGAACCAATGTGTAATCTCATAGACAATAACCAAGTTTCTATCTAATTGTATATTTATATATATATATATAAATACATTATAATTGTTATTTATTGTGTTAATTAGCTCATATTATCATTTAACAATAGCAATGATTTTTAGCTAGATTTGGTACTTGCATTAAAAAATAAATAAATAAACATTATATAAATATATGATAAAAATCAAAATACTCAGAATATATAAGATATTTAATTATCATGACATGATTGAAGTGTTGATTATCACTTTCTTAATCTAGGTTAAAAATAATAATAGTTAGTTATATGTATCAACTTTTGGTTGACTTCTAGGTTAAAATCTCATTTTATATATATGGATATATATTTATATATCTATATATAGATGTACGAATGGTTTCTTGATTTATAGCTGGTTGCAATTTTAGTCACTTTACACGCTAAATTCTTAAACAACTATACAAATAAAAATATCCAAGGTAAATTAACAATGGACAATTTGGAAATGATTTTCGAAATGCAAAGGTCATTGGCAGAAATTATCAAATCACCTAGATACCCAAGACAGAAGGAAGAACGTATATCTGCTCTTAGCACTGCAATTATTCATGAGGCGATAGAACTTCAAAGACTCACAAATTGGAAGTGGTGGAAAAAACCTGTTTCGTTTGATGAAGACATGGCAAAAGAGGAGATAATTGATATATGGCATTTTGTAATCCAGGCATCACTTGAACTTGGGATGACGCCTTCTGACATTATAAAAGAATATTCCAAAAAAAATCAGGTCAATAGGAATAGACAAGAATACAACTACTGACAATGTCATAGAATGATTTTATACTATCACAATATCTTTAACTCCATAATCAAAATTTTTAGTTCCTGCCCTACTTATTTTAATTTCGCGAGGAAATGCAGAAAGATAAGGATAGTTCATGTCCATAATTTTACTGTGATTGTTGACTCTATTTTTGTGTATTAATAATAATAATAACAACAGCACTTTACTGCTAGGTATGTGTCTCTCTCTCTCTCTCTCTTTCTCTCTATCTCTCTATATATCGTGCCTATTGCAACAATTTGACTTCAATATATATATATATATATTTATATATAGTGTTCATATTTGAATAGCATTAAAACATCATCATCATCATCATAATCTGCCATCAGCATTATCAACTTTCTTTCTAAAGTTATTATTTAAATTAAGCCCAAATTACATTATTATTATTGGAGTTACCCGATAAATGACGCTTCACCTTCTTTCCAAGGATCTATTCTAACCCATAAATTTCTATGGAATATTTTGTATAGCCTACTAAATTCTTTTCCTCTATCGATCATAGTTGTTCTACCCTCGACACAAATTGCCCTATAACCTAAAGAACTATAAATAAGAATCTACAACTAGAGCAATTCGGCCAATTTTTTGATTAGACTTCTATATTTTCTGGTATTAAAGTCAGTTCCAAAAAAGAATAAATCATCTTCAAATACATAAGATACTGTAACTACGTGTGGAATATTATCGTGACATGTGGCTAACCTACAACACTCCTTGCTCTTAAGAATTCTTTTTCTTTTGTATTAAAATTAACAATATATATATGCATCTGTTGTATTAGAATTAAGATTTAACATATAATAATATTATATATATATATCTATTTCAATAATACAGCTAAACAAATGAATGATAATAATCCAAAATAATCATACTTAATATGTAAATGATATATATATATATGTGGTATCTATCGCTAAGCAAGAACAATAATTAACGTATATCTGATAAAAATATAAAAGAAAACCTCCTCAGTAAACGTTATTGTTAAGGTAAATATCTCAGAAAGTAAAATGTCTCATATGTGTTGTTTATCTCTTTTATACGATCTTACTAATAGTACTGTTTCTATGAATGAATCATGACCAAAAAGTGATACTAAAAAGAGACAATATAACTACTTTTATATTTGATGTAAAACTAGTCATGGAACTATATTAACAATATGTCTTCAGAAAAAGGGCTGGTTATTGTTTATACTGGTAAGGGAAAAGGTAAAACTACTGCTGCATTAGGAATAGTTCTGCGGTCAGTCGGTCATGGATATAAGGTTGGAATGATTCAGTTTATCAAGGGTGAATGGTATTACGGAGAACTTACTAGCTCGAAGAGATTAGAGCCGGAATTTGAAATGATTGCAGCAGGTAAAGGATTTGTTGGAATTATTGATGATGACCACCCAGCCGAGGATCATCAAAAAGCAGCCAAAGAAGCTATAGCACTTGCAAAGGTGAGGATATCATCAGGCGAATACGATATCATCATATTGGATGAGATAAATTATGCTGTTAAATTAAATTTGGTATCGCTACAAGACGTGCTTGACATTGTCAAAGTAAGGCCTAAAAAAACAAGCTTGATTCTAACCGGTAATTATGCTCCTGAAGAAATTATTGATGTAGCAGACCTTGTAACTGAAATGAAGGAGATAAAACATCCTTACCTGTCTGGCATTAAAGCCAAAAAAGGAATTGATTATTAATACACACTTTATAGCATGTTGTTTCCTTGCAAGTTTTTTTTTGAATCCTCTGCAACTAAAAAATTAAAAATCAATTAATTTTAATGTTAATGCAGGGCAACCTTAAAGTATGTCATTTGTACGGTTTACCTTTGCAAATGACCACCGCCGAGATTAAAAGACTTCCCGAGGCCGGCGATATTGTTCTTGCGACTATCAAGGAAATTACAGGCCACGGGGCTTATGTTATTCTAGATGAATATAACGCTATGACGGGCTTTCTCCATATATCTGAAATTGCAACAGGATGGATACGTAATATTGAACGATACGTAAAACCAAAACAGAAAGCAGTATTAAAAGTAATAAGGGTAGACAAAGCCAGGGCAGAGGTTGATCTTTCACTCAAGCAAGTGTCCGGAGAAGAGCGTAAATCCAAGCTAATAGAAGTAAAAAAGAATGAAAAAGCCTCTGCATTTATGGAGATAATAAAGGTAAAAGCGCAGATTAATGAGTCTCAAATTAAGGAAATAGAAGATAAGATACTCCAGAAGTACGATTACGTATACGACATTTTTGAAACGGTAGCAAGAAAGGGAACTGATGCGATTCAAAACCTGGGTTTGCCTGAAGCAGCGGTAAAGGCTATTGAAGAGGAAAGCAGCAAGATACAGGTCCCTCGTGTAGAGATCAGAGGAATATTAGAAATCTCTTTAAAGAAATCCGACGCCATAGAAGTGATCAAAAATATTTTATCAGCGATTGAAACAAGCAAGAGCAATGCACATATCAATATTACTTATATTGCTGCCCCAAGATATAGAATAGTAGTAGCGGCAGATAATTTTAAGATAGCTGAGAAAGCATTGAATAATATTATAGAAAAAGTTCAAACTGCTATCGAGAAACATAAAGGCAATTTTAATTATATCCGTCAAGAATCTAAGAAATCTCATCAGGGATAGATAATCAAATGAAACACCTTATCCGAAAGTGTTCTGCATGCAATAGATATACCCTTAGGCGCCTATGCCCAAAATGTAATGCACCTACCCTGGATCCCCATCCTCCAAAATACTCACCTGACGATAAGTATGTTAGATATAGGATTGCAGATCGTTATGCCCAAATAAAAACAGAGCACAATATTAATAATAATATACAAGAAGACGTTTAGTAACTCATTGTATGAATATTTTTATTATCCTTATAAGTTATTAATTCTGAATATAAAGTTAACAACATACATCAAAATGCCATGTGCTCTGCTATTTGTATGGAATTCTTTAATGTATCATATACATATTAATGGGGCGGCGTATGTGTGCTTCCATTTCCAAAGGTTATGGGTTGAGTTCGTACCGCATATGGATATATTGTCGGAGCAAATTTAGAAATTATTCCAAGTATTGATTGAAATGAATTATAAAATAAATAAAAGAAGAAGACAAGTAACTTTTATTTTATGACAAAATTGTAACTCAAAGCTTATTGAGTCGTCTGACTATTATTATTATTTAAGACAGTTACATTTGTCATACCCATTGTGGTGTTACTAGGTGTAGCATTAAGAACATATTCGGCTGCTGTGCTTGTCGCCTCATCTCCTGCGCTACGTGATATATTAAGCACCGATGAAAATAATGAGAGACCATCGGTCTGATTACTCATTAGCTCAGTTGCATTTGTCATTGGGGTTTCTTCTTGTGCCAGAGCCTCCTTTTGAAGGAATGGACTAATGGTGAAAAGCGATGATACTACGATCACTGCCAAAAATCCAATTCCATAAAAATTTACATACCCTGTCGGATATTTTTTATTCATACAGACACAGAGGCTTCGCATGAATTTATAAATTTCTACCTACTATTCTAGGTGAAAGTATTAGACACAACGACAATAAGAGTATTTCTTCTCAATACTTTAGATATATAGATGAGACACTATCTGAATAATATTAGAAAATTCTTACAATATTAAAAATTAATCTATTCAAGAGAACTAATTTAATTACACAATAATAATAATAAAAAAGTTGGAGGATGTATCTGGTTTTTATATTACTCCAGACACACGTGAATATTTTATCTTCCTATGCAAAGCCCACTAGGATTGCTTGTTTCACAATTGTTGTCAGAATAGCCGTTACTATTCACATTTGTAGCTAAACCGTTGGCATTGTTCAAATCAACAGTATTTCTAAGTACATTGTTAGATTGTATTGTGTTATCACTGCTCTGTGGATCAACAAATATACCGTTTTGACTTTCTAGTACATTATTCGTCGATATCATAGAGTCACGAGTATTTACAAATGTAATTCCAGCCAAAACATTGCCAGTTACAAGGTTCTCCGTTAACTGAAGACCGTTACTTGAATGTGATGCCGTTCCAATACTGTTTTGAGTAATTATATTTTGCATTGCTTGCAAGCCTTCTGTACCAGTTGAGAAAACTGCAATTTGATTTTCCCTAAGAGTCACTAATGATATTGATGTACCTTTCGCACCTGATGCTAAAACTCCTGCTTGGAATTGCTCTATTGTTCCTGGACCTTCAATTCTTACGCCATCCTGGTTACCTACAGATACACCTACTTTTGAACTGTCAGGACCTGGACCTCTGATTGTATGACCGTTCAGGTTTACGGTTGTATCGTCGGCTCCTACAATCAACCCATCTCCAGTACAATTCAAGTCCGAATTCAGTTCAACGATACCTTCAACTACTTGTCCGCAAGCAGCATTGCTAATTGACGATCTAGTATCTCGTTGGTCTTGCGTTTGTACTTGGTTTTCTTGTTGCTGTCCTTGTGATTGGTTTACTTCTTCTTCTTGTTGCTGTCCTTGTGCCATCGAGGAAATTGGTTGCATAATTAAACCGCCTACCACTGCAAATGACACTATTGTCGCTACCATGTATGCCATCATAGTTTGTTTCATTCAGTAGAGTATCCGGGTCAAACTATTTATGCTATACTCTTATTTCTATTGTAACTAAGTATTTGCGATATTAATTGTAACTATCTATTAGTATAACTAGTCGTTCTACTACATTAAGTATCTAGCTGAATGTCTACTAAATAAATTATATTAGCAATTTTATAGTAACCCTACACATTTAATTTTTTTCTCAATATTTATAAAAATATGAGATATGATCACAATGTATTAAGGAGAGCCATTCATGAAGTCATATCATTATCATTCTACATTAACGATTGGGTGGAGAATCTTTAACCATATTGAAAATTCTTCTTCACCTAGCCATGACTTTGATGAATGTGTATATCATCACATTATGATAGATATGTCTCTCTCTTTAGCCGCGAAAAATTATTAGGGCATTGTTATCTGATTTAAAAGAACATGGTATGCAAGAAATCAGATATTTTTATTATTATAGACACCTATATTATTTTATCCTAACACAGTAACTTTTTTGAGCCTTTAAAGTAACAAGAATTATAAAGAAACTAGAACGGAGAAGAAAACAGATGAATATTGCCATTGCCGGAGCAGGGGTGGCTGGAAGTTATCTTGGACATTTGCTGCAAAAGCGCGGTCATAATGTAGAGATCTTTGAATCTTCAAATAGAGAAAACCATTGGCCTGTATGTGCGTGGGGAGCCTCTAGAAACATTCTTGCAAAGTGCTCAGAGCGTGCTGGTCTTAATTTTGACAATTACATTTTTCATGTTGGCAAAAAACTGAGAATGGATCTTCCAAATGATAAAAAAGAATATTTGGATTTGAAGGGTTTGGTCACATATAATAAACAGAAATGGGAACAAGATCTATTAGAAGGAATTAAAATTACATATGGTTTTAAATGCAGCAGAGAAACTTTTCCCTTCCATCACTATGATTATGTTCTTGATTGTACTGGGCTACATCGTACGCTACTACCAAAATCAAAGGAAGACTTCCTGATACCTGCTTACGAATATCTAGTAGAAAATATTCAAGATAAAGAGGAGGAGGATGATTTTTACGTAATAGGATACAAGGGAGCAAGAGGATATTTCTGGTATTTTCCTCTTGATCATAAGAAAGGTTACATAGGTGCAGGAGATATTGATAGGAAATACTACGGTATAGAGGAATTTTTTAGGCAACAGCCTAAAGCTAAAATTGTAAAGAAAATAGGAAGACCTATTCGTCTTGCTCCTCCTAAACGCATGGAACCATTTTATCAAGATAACGTAATAGGGGTAGGAGAATCTATTGGATGCGTTTTCCCTATGCTAGGAGAAGGAATAATTCCATCATTACTGTGCTGCGATATTTTGCTTGAGGTGTTTGATAAAAGTGATAATAATAATAAATTTGATTTCAAACAGTACAGAAAGAAAGTGCTCCATAAATTTGAATACTACGATAATGTTTACAGAATTGTTAGATTGAAAATGGATGGTAAACTAAGTACAATCAAGCATGTTAATTTATTGATGAGTATGTATAGGAATATGAAGAAAGAAGAGCAGCGTTTTGGTTTTGAAATTAGCTTTGATAAAATGACAAGGCTTCTCAATGCATTATAACAGTTGTTATCATCTACTTGGTCAAGAACTTCAGAATAGTAGTTACATCTCTTCTGTGCCAATTTCTGCTTCAAGCTTTCAGCATATATGTATATGTATATATATGTGTATATATAGGCTACTCTTAATATACTATACTAATAATTTACATAACTTTCACATGCATCCATAGAATTAAACACTTCCATGACCATAAGTAATTAAGTAATTAGCTCTGTTAAGATACAGCGATTAGAGATCAATTATGCTTTTAATGAATGTCAAGGAAAGGCTGATTAATAGTGAAAAATATGCAATATTATTTATTTTCTCAATTGCTTCTCTAGTGCGAACTGTTCCAGAATTGATTGCATATCCTTATCCAATAGGCTATGATGTTATCAATTATTACATTCCTGTAGTAACAAATTTCGATAAATATTGGCCTACGATTTCTGGACAGTTTCCATTTTATGTTTCATTGCTTTACGTTATAAACAACAACATCGGATCAAATATTTCTCCACATTTTGTTGTTACAACATTTGCTATCTTAACGTATGGTATTTTCGGAGTCTCAATATTTTTTATCGGACGCAAAATATTGAAAATCAATATCAGTTACAGCATGTATTTGGCTTTCTTTGTCATATTCCAATTAACTGTACTTCGAACCACATGGGATCTTCATCGAGATTTATTCTCACTCTCAACAATGTTGTTATTGTTTTCAATAATTTACGAGAGAAAGGATACCAATAACAGGATTGTTATTATTTTTGCGAGTTTAATACTTTCTGCAATTACAGCCATATCTGATAGAATGGTTGGATTGCTATGTATGCTCTCTCTGACAATTTATGCTTTTACTACTGCTCCTAAAAATAGATTGATAATTCTATGTTCATTAGTCTGTACATTTTCCTTTGCCTTCTCTTTAATCCAAGGATATAGCAGTCTTCATAATAATACAATAGAATCACTGAAGAGCTCACAAACTATTGTGCCACCACCTTCCTATAATCCAACTAATCTATTAATTTTATTTCTTGTTTATAATGGCCTGGTTACTCCGCTAGGAATTATTGGCTTTAAACTTTGGAAGAATAAATTACTTAAAATCCCGTTACTAATCACAGGGATAGGAGCATTCTCATGGATATTTTTCCAAAAATTAGAATTTCTAGTTGCTGATAGATGGATTATTTTATTTGGCATTTTTCTCTCCATTTTTGCTGGCTATGGCATTATTCAATTAATTGCGAAAAAAAATACAAATTTTGCAAAGATAATAGGACACTCTTTTATTTATATTATCATTGTAATGGGAATAATATATGCAGTAACGCCATATGATGAGTCCTTTGTTCTCTATGGCATTGCAGGCAAATATATACAGGAATTTGCACCACTTACAATGCAATTCAATGCGCTTGATATCTATGATAATGATAATCTAATAGATCTGGTTTCTTGGATAAATAACAATACAGATCCACATTCGTTAATCATAGGAGAAAAGCATTGGCGAGGATGGATGGAAATTAAATTACAAGATGAAAGGGACTATATATTTTCTGATAATGTATATGCGTTATATAAAAATTTAGTTAGCAAGCACACAAACAGTTTCTATATGATAACAAGTAATGGAATAAAACCACCACCTGAAACACTCAAGAATATAGAGATGGTTTATTCAGATCAAATATTTAATTTATTTAAAATTAAATAAATATGGCCAAAAGATAATTTGATTATTTACTTATAGCAATTTTATGAAGGACTTGAACTTGAGTTTCCAATCACTCAGGTTATGAAGTATTCATTGCCCCCTACGACAGATGACAAAACGTAGGCGTTTTAATTAAAAATGTCTCTATTATGGCACAACGATGAATAAGATTATTAATTAAAAAATGTATCTTGATATAATATATAGCACACACAACAATGGTTTAGGACATGTATAAAAAGTTTCTTCTTCTTTAGCGTCAGTCAGAAAAGATAGAGATAGATAGATAGATAGAGTGCGATGAATTTTTATCATAGATGCAAAAGAATATAATTAAAACACAAGTAAGCTTAATAATTAACTCGTGATTGGTTTGTCACTTGAAGGTCTTACAGTTGCAATAACAGCAAGCCGTAGAGCATTAGAATTAGCTCACTTGATAAATACCTTTGGTGGCACACCCTATATTTCACCAACAGTCGGTATCGAGACAAGTATTAATGCATCTAAGGAAACGGTTGATTTTATAAACAAATTAGTAAAAGAAAAATTGGATTATGTAGTTTTCATGACTGGGCCAGGGGTTTATTCCCTTATGTCTGCTGCTAAAAAACTACAATTAGAAGGGGATCTTATTGAGGCTTTAAAGAAGGTAATTGTTGTTGCTAGAAGCTTAAAGCCAAAGATTGCCTTGGCTCATTATGGGATAAAGACAGATATTGTACCTGAGGAAAATACTGCCGAGGGTATAGTCAAGCAACTCAAGAAAAATAGCATGCAGGGAAAGAAGATTGGTGTGCTCTGGCATGGCTCATATTTTCCGATCCTAAAAAATGAAATGTCTACAGCCGGAGCAGAGGTATTTGAATTCTCCATCTACTCATACTCACTTGATCTCAAAGAGAGTGGCGCCAAAATACTAGAAGAGATGGGATTCAAATACGTATATCCTGATCAAGCAAAGGTGATCAAGCTCATAGAGGCTATAAACAATGGACTAGTTCATGTAATAACATTTACAAGCCCACCGTCTGCTAGAGACCTTTTCAAGATAGCAGAAGATCATAAGATAAAAGAGCCTCTGCTAGTTTCACTTAACAACAATGTCATTGTAGTTGCAATAGGACCTTCTACAAAAAAGGCACTTGAAGAGAACAAAGTTCAGGTAGATGTTATGCCGCAAATATACAAGATGGGACCTATGGTCA
>DASQRW010000025.1:0-3358 GCA_035642715.1 Nitrososphaeraceae archaeon
AGACTTTCCCAAGTCAAAAGATAGCTTAAAAAAATATGCCAAGGACAATATATCTAAAGCTCAAGTTGAAGATGCAGATGCAGTGTTGGAGCTAATAGATGACCTTCCCTCTAGAGAATATACTAATATGGCAGATGTAGAGAAATCAATTAGTAGAGTATTATGAGGTATAGGAAGTCTCTTCTTGTTTAGTCTGCTTTAAAAAAGGTATTGCATAACAATATGTTGGTTGGCCTTCCTTTCTGCATTAAAGAATATTTCTAGTCGTCAAAAACTCGTCATATCATGGTCAAATAGTCGTCAGATAACCGTCATATAGCCGTCATCTGCCGGTCATTTTGCGGTCATAAATTCGTCACATATTCTTTAGATAAACTACTATAGAATAGATAGCTTTGTTTTGTTTTGTTTTTACACAGACGAGAGATATCCTTAAATATAACATAAAGAATTCTTATATAAGAATCATCTATTTATGCGTCCGAAAATCCCAGAATCTGTAAGAAGAAATGTCATCAGCGAATGGCTTCATGGAATTTCAAGAGATGAAGTTGCAAAGAACAATGACATAGGAGCAGGAACCGTAAGTGCAATCATCAAAGAAGCCATGCAAGAGGATCCAGAATTTGATTTACAAAGACAAGTAGCACTTAGTCTGAAAAAAGAAAATAATTTAGACGTAAAATCATTTGCATCATTAATTAGGATTAGAAATAAGCTAATAAAAGAAATGGGATTAAATAATGACGAAAAGTCAAAAGTTGTAAAAGTACAAGAAATAGAACATAAAATAGAGCCACTAATATTAAATTTAGCTGTATTTTGTTTTAAACGTGGATTCTCAATAGAGGAATTTGTTGACATGATACAAAATATGTCCTCTTTAGAACATAAGATTAAGATTCCAATTGAGCAGCTGCCTAATGAACTCTTACAAAAACAGAGACATCTAGAAAGCACAGAAAAGAAAACACAAGAAATAAAACTCAAGAAACAACTTTTGCTAAATGATTATAATATAACCGCTGATACCCTTGAAGAGTATAAGACAAATAGACCATCATTCGAAAAATATATCAAATTAAAAAAAGAATTTGAAGAGACAAAAAGAGAGCGAAAGGGATTACTAAACAGAATCTATGAGCTAGAAGTAAGAAACTGGATGAGGAAATATAGTTGGTCAACTCCAACATCTGATATAGATATTGTTAATAGTGACTACAATATCCGGGGCAAATTAACTGGAGAACAATTATTAAAGATGGCTCAAGATTTAGTAAATCATCCTAGAAAATATATTGATATTATAGTTTCTCTACAAAAGCGTTATTTGGAATTGGCAGAAGTCGATATAATAAAATAAATAATAATATCGTACTACAATAGATTGAATGGAAGGAATTCAATATATCTACATGTGTGCATTGCATCCATATGCAATGTATACAAATCATTAGATCATAAAATACAGTCAGAATTTGAGTTATTAATGCTGGGTAATGAATGGAAGTATATTAACCATGAGACTGATAAGCCTTACAAAGTTTACACACTAAAGTAGACCTTTTTTATTTCATTATGTTTCATCGCTGGATTAAAGCTTAAACATGTATATACCCCTATGTAAACCAGAACATATTAGAAAACGTATTAAATTGGGCTTTGGCATGTTTTTCAAATTGTTAGTCAATTGATGTCATATCTCTATTTTAGCATCATAGAGAATAGAGCTAAATACAAGTAATTTTAAACCGTAGGAAAAGAATCAGTTTAAGTGGCATAGGGGTTATTTATTTCTCGGTTTAGAAATGTACAAAATCTTTCTCATAAGCTCTTTATCCATGATTCCTGGCTAAAAATAAAACTACAAAAATAAAATACCCAATAATACAGTCTCCAATCTAAAGAATAATCTGCAACTACAATATATTCAGTCAGTCTCTAGAAGCAGATGCTCTTTATTTCACAACAGATATGCTTTCGTCTGCAATAGTTGTTATAGCATTGTCTTCAGGATTTTTATTTGATAATGCCGACGATAATTATGCTGCAATTGAAGTAGCTTGAACGGTAATAATATGCACATCATTAGGACTCGGAAGAAGGGCGTTAGTAGACATATTATTAGAGAAGGTATCTAAAGGAGTTTATCATCAAATTCTAGAAACTTTTTCATAACTGATAACCTTTTTTGTTGTTTTATTATATTTTTTAATTTACTTAATTGTAGACAGGTGAGCTCTTAGCATCCAGGCCATTTTTTCATGCTTTTCCATTATGCCAATTAGAAAATCATTTGTTCCCATGTCATGATATTCGTCTTCGCATCTATCTGCGTCTCTCCGAAGGCTTCTGATTATCTCCTCATGGTCAGATAATAGATTCGAAATCATTTTGAGATCATCAGGATAATCACCAGGAAGTTCCTTTAGTCTGCCATGTTCCACAAACTCAGAAAGGGTACCTAAAGACATACCATTAAGCTGACGCACACGCTCTGCTACCTCATCTATAATTTCGTCAAGTGCTTCATATTGTTCTTTAAAGAAAGCATGTCTTTCGCTAAAGTCTGATCCGACAACATTCCAGTGATAGTTTCTAGTTTTGGTATAAAGGATGTATTCATCACATAATGTACTGTTAAGAATAACAATAACGCCTTGACGAGCTTCCTTTGAAAGTCCTATGTCAATAGCAGCTTTGCTTTCTTTTACTAATTGGCGTGTTGACTTCTCCATATATCCTATATCACTGTTATATGGTGTACAACATAGGTTTTAATATTTTGCAAATCTAGTGGTTATTTTAAACTAACTACAAACTATTTTATATATAGTACAATACGACACAATAATTTTGACAACAACGTTTGCATTTGGAGGACTGCCAACAGACATGATAAATCCATAACTTGTTGCTATTGTTACTGGAGCCATAAATAATATTGGATTTAATCCTAAGGAAGTAGCAAGGGAAGATGAAATTGGAATTAACAATGCTGCTGTAGCAGTGTTACTTATCATTTCTGTTGGGAGTATTGCCATTGTCACCAGTACCAGTAGTATTATGATATAATTTGAATTACCAAGAAAACTAGTTTATTGTGCTATCCAATCACCTAGACCAGTGGATGTAAATGCATAAGTGCGAATCCTCCGTCTATCAGAATAAGAACACCCCATGGAATTGTAACAGCAGTATCACAATCTAATAGTTCAGATCAATAACTAGCATTAGCTTTATTGTGTTTATTGCTCTGGTTATTATTACTTTCCTTGATTATATTTGCATTATCCTCATCACCAATATACCTTTGCTATGTTCTTTTTTTGAAAGTAGAGAGAATTAAAAATAATGA